>PAFS01000040.1 GCA_002705325.1 Gammaproteobacteria bacterium
AAACTGTTGGGTTGTTGGTAACTCTTCAATACGTTTGTGCACAATTTGCAAATTACCGATATTGCATAGTGCTTTGATATGTCTCGAAAAAGCGAGCTTTTTATCGTTTGAATCCACGACCGTCACATGTGTATTTGGAAAAAATAATGCAAGCGGTAATCCGGGAAAACCAGGGCCAGTTCCTACATCAAGCAATCTTCCGTCGCGAATAAAATCATGTGGCGTCAGTGAATCGAGAATTTGATAAATGAGAACATTTTTTTCATCCCGGTGTGCACTGATGTTATAGACCTTGTTCCACTTTAAGTGCTCATGAAGAATTGTCTTTAAGCAAATTAATTGGTTCTTTGAATATGCCAATTCAAGGTAGTTTAAACCATCAACTAAGCGCATCAACTTGCCAGGTGGGTCAATTCAAGCTTTTTTAGATGCACCAATAACAAACTTATAGCTGCAGGCGTCACACCTGAAATCCTTGAAGCCTGTGCAATTGTTTCTGGCCGGTGGCAGAGTAACTTTTGCTTCACTTCATTCGATAAACCAACAATAGTCGAGTAATCGATGTCTATTGGTAAGCGAACCTGTTCATTCTTTTTCAATTTCTTAATTTCATCTGTTTGACGATCAATATAGCCAGAATATTTCACTAAAATTTCAACTTGCGATGAAATTGAGGGATCATCATGACACTCGATATTAGCCAGCTCGACCAAATCTTGATAGTGAATTTCTGGGCGTTTCAGCAAATCGTGCGCTGTTGATTCTTTCGACAGAGGAGCGGTTAACACACGGTTAAGATTGTCTGTACATGGATCCGATGGTCGAACCCAGATTGACTTCAATCGACTCAATTCGTTATGTATTTGCTTCTGTCGATCATTGAATTTCTGCCATCGTTCTTCGCCAACAATACCCAGCAAGCGAGCGCGCTCTGTTAACCGAGTGTCCGCGTTATCCTCGCGTAAAGTCAATCGGTATTCAGCGCGTGATGTGAACATTCGATAAGGTTCCTGAGTACCCAACGTAACCAGATCGTCGACCATCACACCTAAATACCCTTCGTCACGTCCGACAGTCCATGACTCGCGATCTTGTGCTCTTAACGCAGCATTCGCTCCAGCTAACAAACCCTGTGCGCCAGCCTCTTCGTAACCAGTCGTTCCGTTGATTTGGCCAGCAAAATACAGGTTTGCTACAAGCTTACTTTCTAACGTTGACTTCAAATCACGTGGATCGAAGAAATCATATTCAATTGCATAACCTGGCCGAGTGATGATTGCCTCCGCGCATCCTTCCATCGAACGCACAATATCCAATTGAACTTCATAAGGCAGCGACGTACTGACACCATTTGGATATAACTCACGAGAGGTTAAACCCTCAGGTTCCAGAAAAACCTGATGTGTAGGCTTGTCCGCAAAGCGCACTATTTTGTCTTCGATAGAAGGACAATAACGTGGTCCAACACCTTCGATAACACCAGAATACATCGGGCTAAGATGTAAGTTTTTTAAAATAATATCGCGCGTTTTTTCAGTCGTTCTGGATAAATAGCACGGAATTTGCCGGGGATGTTCATTCCCTATGCTCATCTTTGATAGATAAGGGGTTGGCTCGTCGCCTAGTTGTTCCTGAAGATTTTGATAATCAACAGAGCGGGAATCGATTCTTGGTGGTGTCCCAGTTTTCAAACGCTCGATACGAAATGGTCGATCACGTAAAGAATTTGCTAAATCATTGGATGCCGGATCACCAGCACGTCCACCAGATCGTTGATTAATCCCAATATGAATCTGACCGGCCAAGAATGTCCCAGCTGTAATAACTACTGTTTTGGAGTGGAGCTTAACCCCCATTTCTAAGAAAACACCAGTGACTTGATCATTGTCAATCAAGAGATCAGATACCGGTTGTTGAAAAATCGTTAAATTCGGTGTGTTTTCAAGCGCGTATCGCATGTATTGACGATAGAGTATGCGATCAGCTTGGGCGCGAGTTGCCCTGACCGCTGGACCTTTTCTTTGATTTAACACACGAAATTGAATACCAGCTCGGTCTGTGACTTTTGCCATGAGTCCATCACAAGCATCGATTTCTCTGACAAGCTGACTTTTACCAATCCCACCAATTGCTGGATTGCAAGACATTTGACCTAGAGTTTCGATGGAATGAGTCACAAGTAATGTGTCACAACCCATGCGAGCAGCAGCATGAGCAGCTTCTGTACCAGCATGACCACCGCCGACCACGATGACATCGAATAAACGTGTGTAGTCCATATATATAAAGAATATTTAAAGAAAGGTATTGTTAAAGTTATTTATATTACGGATGTTTGGATATGTGGAAAAGACATTTTTTAATGGTGTTATCAATTATTTAATTAATATTCAATACTGTGCATATGAACACCCAAGCGTTGAGGACAAGATGTTAATAGTGGTGTATCAAATACTGAGTTATCCAGGACCATAATTATCCCTAAGTTCTTCAAGCGTCAGATCAGTTACGTATCCACATCATTTGCCGATACAAAATGTGGAAAAAATGGATGTTAGGAGATCATCGGATGTGAAACGTCCAGTAATCTCAGACAGCGCGTTTTGTGCCAGCCGCAAGTCTTCGGCGATAAGATCGATCGTTTCGATAACAAGGTGATGTCGATCGGCTGCATTCAGATGTAAATTTGCGTTTTTCAGTTGTTCTAGATGACGTTGCCTAGCTAAGAACGGTGTGTCTGCATGAGTTGTTAAATCGAGTTGTTCAAGCAACCAGTTTCGGAACTCATTCAAGCCTTCACCTGTTTTTGCAGAAACCTCGTGGAGAGGGTAACGAGTTTGATTGTCGATGGGTTTGCGATGTATATCAATTTTGGTGTTTAACAAGCCAATAGGAATATTTGAGGGCATTCTAATCAGATGTTGAATGGAGTCTTCAGAAATTTGTTGATGGCGCTCATCAAATAGACAGAGCACTAAATCTGCTCCTTGTAATGCTTCGATAGCCCGATTGATCCCTTCGCTTTCGATGATATCCGTTGTTGAACGAATGCCAGCCGTATCTGTAAATCGTACTTCAAGCCCATTGATCAATAAATCATGGCGGATTAAATCTCGGGTTGTCCCAGGGATATCAGTCACGATAGCGAGAGGTGCGTGAGCGAGCGCGTTGAGTATTGAACTTTTTCCAACATTTGGTTCACCGATTAATACGATTTCAGCGGACCGATTTAGTTTTGCGCCCTCATTAGCTGACTGTATTAGCTTGTAAATGTTGGTTTTGATGTCTGTGATGGTTAGAGAAAACGCTTTGATGCTTTGAGGGTTAATATCTTCGTCTGGAAAGTCGATATGTGCTTCGATTTGTGTTCTTAAAGCAATGAGGTCCGAGATAACTGAATTGATCTGATCGGCGAAGTGGCCTTGCAAAGAATTGTTGGCTGCCTTGACAGCAGATACTGATGAGGCATTGATCAAATCACTGATCGCTTCTGCTTGAGTTAAATCAATCTTCCCATTGAGGAAAGCGCGTTGACTAAATTCACCAGGTTCGGCAAGTCGTGCTCCATGATGTGTCATTAAGCGGAGGATTGTTTGAATAACTACAGGCCCGCCGTGTCCTTGGAACTCAATGGTATCTTCGCCTGTGAAGCTGTGTGGACCGACAAAATAGATCCAAATACCGGTATCGATAATTTCAGATTCGGAGATGATTGATCCAAAGGTGGCTATTCGTGGCTTTAATGTTTTACCGCTTAGCGTTTGTGCGATTTGTACACTTTGGGGTCCGGAAATTCGAATGATACTAATCGCCCCACGACCAGGTGCTGTGGCCGATGCGACGATCGTATCAAAACGGATCATGAGTGTTGAGGATCAGCTTTTTCGATGGATTTGGTAATGACCCATTGCTGAGCGATCGATAGGATATTGTTGACAACCCAATACAGCACGAGTCCAGCTGGGAACCACAAGAAAAAGACAGTAAATGCGACAGGCATATATTTCATGATTTTTGCTTGCATCGGATCTGGTGGTGTTGGATTCAGAGATGTTTGAATGTACATCGAAACGCCCATCAACAGAGGCAAGATAAAATATGGGTCTTTAACGCTGAGATCTTCGATATATAAAATAAAAGGTGCTTGGCGAAGCTCAACACTCTCGAGAAGTACCCAATACAAAGCGATGAATACTGGCATTTGCACAAGAATCGGTAAGCAACCGCCCAAGGGATTGATCTTTTCACGCTTGTAAAGATCCATCATTTCCTTCGACATTCGCTGGCGATCGTCACCGTAGAGTTCACGCATGCGCGTGATTTCTGGCGTGAACTTTCGCATTTTAGCCATCGATTTGTATGCTGCAGCAGACAGTTGGAAAAAAGCGGCTTTCACAACGACGGTCACTAAGATAATTGCGAAGCCCCAGTTGCCGACATATGTCTGTATGAATTTCAATAGCCAGAATAAAGGTTGAGCAATAAACCAGAGCCAGCCATAGTCAACTACAAGCTCGAGGCCTGGGGATAACAGTTCTAATGTGTCTGGATCTTTCGGTCCAGCATAAAGTGTCGCGGTAGTCTGTTGAGTTTCACCAGCTGGGATAACAATGTCGGGNCTGATGATACTACCGATGAAATGTCCGTCTTGGTTCGTCCGNAAAGAATAGANGTGGGTTTGANNATCGGCGGGTACCCANGCACTTGTGAAGTAGTGTTGTAAGAGCGCGAGATAGCCTCCGGTTACTGAATCTCCCTNCAATTCCGTATTGAGATTTCGAGCATCAGCTGCGGTTTCAAAATCGGAAAACGATACTTTGCGATATCGCTCTTCGGCTGTCCGTAAGGCATACCCCAAAAACGCCTGCATTCCCATCGAGTTTTGAATCGAAGGATCGGCNGAGTTATCTCGCTTCAACTGAACAAAAGGNGAAACAGTTTTGGTGGTATCGGACGTATTTTGAATGGTGTGAGTTACCTGAATATCGTAACGATTAGGGTCGATCGAAAAAGTTTTGGTAACCGTTAAACCTAATTGGGTCGTTGTTTGAATGGAAATGTCTGTCGGTGCATCAACGACATATTTGTCTTGTTTCGCGTGATAAACTGGTCGTCCGTTNGATGCCGCATCTGGACCATCAGTTCCGACAAGACCACTTTGAGCAACATACGTTCGGTTCAACATATCAAGTAATGCGATTGGATTATCGGGGTCATTCAACGACACTGGGTAATTTTTGAGTAGCACTTGAATGATATCACCACCAGTTAAATCGATCGTGATATCGGTGATCGGGGTACTGATCAAAAGATAATCATCGCCAGCCGTCGATTTTAAGGATGTAACCGGTGTTTCCAAGCGATTGTTGGTTGAAGGGATCTCATTGGTTGGTTTTGATTGGGAGAGAGTCGATGGTTGCACGGCAGCAACCTGGGTGACTTCATGATTCGTTTCTGTATATCGGTTCCACTGGAGAAAGAGAACGTAAGTTAAGATGCCTAGGATTGCGAGAAGGCCAGTGCGTTGAATATCCATTAATGTTGTCTCGTATNTCCGTTGTATTCAGGGACCGGATCATATCCGCCAGGATGGCCGGGATGACATTTGCTGATTCGTTTTATTCCCAACCATAATCCTTTGATCACACCATGCTGCTCAATCGCTTCTATCATATATGCTGAGCAGGTCGGTTGAAACCGACAGGATGGTGGAATTAATGGGGACACAAAGTACCGGTAGAAACGAATTACCGCAATCGGCAAAGCACTGAAAAGACGATTAGCTCGCATCGATGGCTCCCAGTCGTTTAGAAAGTTTTGTGAGAGCATGATGAAGTTCGTCTTTGAACTGTGGAGANCGCAGGGAGTGAGGAACTTGCCGTGCAATAACTACGATATCGCTGGTCGGCGCAATGAATTCGGTCCGCAGGTATTCTCGGAAGATTCTGCGAAATCGATTACGATCAACGGCACGGGGGATTTTTTTCTTTGAGGTCACAAAACCAACACGATGGGCACAGAGGTGGTTGCTTCGCTTGGCTAAAACCAAAAAATCCCGAGTACTAAATTTAGCATCGGGACTGGAAAANACAGCATNAAAGTCGCTTCGCGACGGCAGTGAAGTCACCGTCATAGTGCGACCCGCTTAAGCAGATAGGCGCTTACGACCTTTTGCGCGGCGACGGGCAATGATTTGACGACCGCTCTTGGTGGCCATGCGTGCACGGAAACCNTGATTTCGAGCGCGTTTAAGGACGCTTGGTTGAAACGTACGTTTCATGANTCTTTTCCTATCANTTCGCANTTANGGGGCNNNNAGTNTACCGAAAGATGCGGTGGATTTAAAGCGCTTTTCGAGCCGGATCCGATTGCCNAAGTTTTTTGTTGATNAATTTATNGACAGGTTANAGCTGTGGATAGTTCGACAGAAAAATNTTTGTTGTTGTTTTTAGTCATGTTTTTNCTCGTTTTTAGGCGGTTGNAGCAAAGTTATCCACAAAACNATNAAAAAATAAATTTCTGTTTATAAATCAGCAATTTAATAAATATATGATGTGGTGCTATTGACCTAAGCGGGAGAGATTGTGCATAACTTNTTCNNGTAATGGAGAAATAAATGAATGAAATGGGACGTCTGCGTTGAACAACTTGCTGCAGAATTAACAGCAGAGCAGTTAAATACATGGATAAAACCGCTGCAGGTTGAAGAGAGCCCACAATCGATATACTTGTTTGCACCGAATCGCTTTGTTAAAGATTGGGTCTCTGACCGTTATCTTGATCGGATTCAGTCATTTTATTCGCAGCATGTGGGTGGCACTTTTCACGTGTCGGTTCGGGTGGGTTCGTCGACCGGTGGTGATAGGCCGGTTCCAAGGCNGGCGTCAGCCACTAAGCCCGAAAAAAACGNACAGCAGCATAAGGCACAACAAAGCCCCGCTCAGATGCAGGATCGTGAGCCAGCGATTGTTGAAGGCTCAATTAAGCACAGTAATCGCCTGAATGCGGATTTTCGGTTTGGTAATTTTGTTGAGGGTAAGTCAAACCAACTGGCGAGNGCAGCGGCACAGCGGGTCTCAGAAAAACCAGGATCTGAGTACAATCCCCTTTTTCTTTATGGGGATACGGGGCTAGGAAAGACTCATTTGATGCATGCTGTTGGTAACCAGATTCGTTCGCAAAACTCCANAGCGAAAATCATATACGTTCATTCTGAACGNTTTGTTGCAGATATGGTGAAGGCGTTACAGNTGAACGCAATTGCTGACTTCAAGCGCGTATATCGCAACGTGGATGCGTTACTGATCGATGACATTCAATTTTTCGCAGGGAAGGAGAAATCTCAAGAAGANTTTTTCCATACTTTNAATAGTCTGCTGGAGGGTGAACAGCAGATCATCTTGACGTCAGATCGNTATCCCAAAGAAATTGANAATATGGAGGATCGACTGAAGTCTCGGTTCGGATGGGGGTTGACGGTGAGGCTTGAACCCCCGGAGCTCGAAACGCGTGTTGCCATTTTGATCAATAAAGCACAGGAAGCTGGCGTTGAGTTGAAGCGGGATTGTGCCTTCTTTATTGCACAAAAGGTTCGAAGTAATGTCCGTGACCTCGAAGGTGCATTAAAACGCGTGTTGGCCAATGCGCATTTTTTNGGACAAACGATTACACTTGANTTTGTNAGNGAAACATTGAGNGATCTCATTGCGGTCCATGATCGTCANATTTCTCTNGATAATATCCAACGGATGGTTGCTGATTATTTTAAGATTAAAATTTCCGACCTTCTTTCGAAACGTCGCAATCGTTCAGTAGCGAGACCCCGTCAAGTTGCCATGGCTTTGTGTAAGGAGTTGACCGATCATTCGCTTCCTGAAATCGGTGAAGCATTCGGAGGGCGCGATCATACGACGGTTCTGCACGCGTGTAGAAAAATCAAGGAACTATGCGACACTGATTTGGCAATTCGAGATGATTACAGCAACTTACTAAAGGCATTGACGGGATAAGGAACGACGATGGAATTTTCGGTTTCTCGCGAACAGTTACTCGAGAAAGCGCAAACCGCGGCATCCGTGGTTGAACGCAAACAAACGATGGCGATTTTGGCGAATGTGTTGATTGAGGTTGATGCAACCGGTGCTGTGGTTACCGGTACAGATCTTGATACGGAGATTTCGACCAGCATGGAGCTAGTGGAAGTCGCCTCTGGCGGTGCGGTAACCGTGCCTGGGAAGAAGTTGGTCGATATCGCAAAAGCGCTGCCTGAAGGATCGGTCGTACAATTCAAGCAGGTTGGCGCTCAGATGTCTCTATCCTCCGGGCGTTCTCGGTTCAAATTGGCGACGCTGCCAGCGGCGGATTACCCGCGATTGGAAATACGGGGTGAATTGACTACTGTGGCCCTGGCCAAAGGTCCGTTGCAGGATGCGATTGGGAAGACGCAGTTTGCAATGGCACAACAGGACGTGCGTTATTATCTCAACGGGATGCTGTTTTCCATTGGTGGCGGCGAATTTCGTACGGTTGCAACAGACGGTCATAGACTGAGTCTGTATCAAACGGCTCTGGAGGGTATGTCATCTGAGCCGTCATCGTTAATCGTTCCTCGGAAGGCGGTGTTGGAATTGGCGAGGTTAGCGAGCAGTGCCGATGATACTGTTGAGCTTGCGTTTTCAACGAGTCACTTTCGTGTGTCAGGTCCAACGTTTGTATTCACGAGCGTATTAATTGATGGCCGGTTTCCGGATTATGATCGCGTGGTTCCACAGGGTGGAGACCACGTGGTCAGAGCTGATCGTAAGCGGTTGCGAGAGGTGCTGTTGCGCGCCTCGATTTTGTCTAGCGAGCAGTACCGCGGGGTGCGGTTGCGTTTGATGCAAGGTCAGATCGATGTGATGGCGAATAATGCCGAGCAAGAAGAGGCTCAAGAGTCTCTCGAAGTCGAGTTTGTCGGCCAGGATGGGTTCGAGATTGGATTTAATGTGAGTTACCTGCTCGATGTCTTGGCGACTATTGAAACCGAGATGGTCGAGATGCGTTTTGGAGATAGCAATCGAAGTGCCCTCGTCTTGGGGGTTGGCGACGAGACAGGACGTTACGTTGTGATGCCAATGCGTCTGTAAGTGATCAAATCACTCCATATACATCAAGTACGGGGGCTCGAGGAGACGTCATTGTTTCTCGGGCCTTCTCTCAATGTATGGGTGGGGAGTAATGGAGCGGGAAAAACATCTGTTCTTGAAGCAGTCTCTATCCTCTCATCGGGTCGAAGTTTCGTTACGTCGCGATTGCGCTCAGTGATCGCGTTTGAGCAACCGAGTTTAACGGTATTCGGCCAGGTGACCCAAGCGTCGACCACCCACCGAATGGCCATCCAGGTGAGTCGGGACGAAGAGCGCAAGTTGCGCTTGGATGGGGCTATGGCACGTGGGCAGGCGGCTCTGAGTAAGGTTTTGCCTGTGTTGCACCTAACCCCCCACGTGACTGACCTTATTTCGGGAAGTCCTGGCGATCGTCGGCGGTTTTTGGATTGGGGGGCGTTTTATTGGTCAGGCGGGAATGCGGCGAGTTTCGCATCATTGAGGCGAGCACTCCTACAGCGGAACACAGCGCTTCGGAGTGGTATACTCGACGGCAACTCGTTAGAACCGTGGGAACGTCAGATCGCGCTTTTTGGTGAGGCGGTGGATAATTGGCGCTGTTCGTTCCTCGAAAGTGTGAAACCTTTGTTTGAAGCGCTGTGCCGGCGGTTGGGATTAGGGATAGAGCTTGAGCTGCAATACAAGAATGGGTGGGGCTCAATGCCGTTACTGGATGCGCTCAGACAGAGTCGTTTGAGGGATGCCAAAATGAGGACGACTGTGGTGGGTCCTCAGCGGGCAGATTTCGATGTTAGGCGTTCCGAAGAGCGGGCGGCTGATACATTAAGCAGAGGTCAACTCAAGGTGGCGAATCTGGCTCTCACGTTGTCGCAGTTGCAAGCTGCGGCAAATCTTGGAATCTCGCCGGTATTGTGTCTCGATGATATTGGGGCGGAGTTAGACAAAGAATTTCTATCGAGGGTTTGGCAGGAAGTCTTGGATACCAAGGCTCAGGTGCTTGCTACGGGAATCGATATTGATCGCATCGGATTGAGTTCTGATCGGGTTAGAAATTCAAACGTGTTTCACGTGAAACACGGGGTTGTTGAATTGGATTAAGGAATAGTGATGGAAAACGGCCAACCACCAGCGAGCTATGACGGAAGCTCGATCAAAGTGCTCAAGGGGCTAGAGGCTGTCAAAAAGCGCCCGGGGATGTATATCGGCAACACGGATGATGGGACTGGTTTGCATCACATGGTGTTTGAGGTGGTCGACAATTCGATTGATGAAGCGCTTGCAGGCCATTGTGATCTGATCGACGTGATTATTCATACAGATGGGTCAGTCACTGTTCAAGATAATGGGCGAGGAATTCCGGTTGACGCGCACGAAGAGGGAAAAAGTGCGGCAGAGATTATTTTGACCGTTCTTCACGCCGGCGGTAAGTTTGACGAGAACTCTTACAAAGTGTCCGGTGGGTTGCATGGGGTGGGCGTGTCTGTGGTGAATGCGCTCAGCGAGCGTCTTGTGTTGACGGTGAGAAGAGACGGGTCGGTTTGGGAACAAGAGTATCGGCACGGGGAACCACAGGCGTCTCTTGCGTCGGTGGGGATAACCTCCGAGACTGGAACAACCGTACGGTTTAAGCCCTCGGCTGAAACGTTTGCGATCACGGAATTTAGTTACGATGTGTTAGCGAAGCGGCTTCGTGAGCTGTCTTTTTTGAACTCAGGGGTTCGGATTCAATTGACCGAAGAAGGAAGCGGTCAATCTGAAGTTTTTGAATACGAGGGGGGTCTTTCAGCTTTTGTCGGCTATCTCGGGAAGAACAAAACCGCAATTTGCGACGTGTTTCATTTTTCGTCACCTGAGCGGGAGGACGGCATCGGCGTTGAGGTGGCGCTTCAGTGGTACGACACGTATCAGGAAAACATTTTTTGTTACACCAACAATATCCCACAAAAAGATGGTGGCACGCATCTTGAGGGCTTTCGGGCATCCTTAACACGTTCGTTGAATCAATATATCGAAGAAGAGCAGCTGTTGAAAAAAGCGAAGGTGGCAACCTCAGGAGATGACGCCAGAGAAGGCTTAACTGCGATCATTTCGGTGAAAGTTCCGGATCCCAAGTTTTCGTCACAGACAAAAGATAAGCTTGTTTCACAAGAAGTGAAGACCGCAGTNCAACAAGAGATGCGAGAAGCGTTCCAGACTTTTCTTGTTGAGCGTCCNTCGGAAGCNAAACAGATTGTTGCGAAAATGATCGATGCGGCACGTGCGCGCGAGGCGGCTCGGAAAGCACGAGAGCTGACGCGTCGGAAAGGCGCGTTAGATATTGCAGGGTTACCCGGAAAGTTGGCTGATTGCCAAGAAAAGGATCCTGGGCTATCGGAACTGTTTCTTGTGGAGGGTGATTCCGCTGGTGGTTCGGCTAAGCAGGGCCGAGACCGGAAAACCCAAGCGATCTTGCCGCTTAAAGGGAAAATTTTAAACGTCGAAAAGGCGCGTTTTGATAAGTTACTGAGTTCGCAAGAAGTTGGGACTCTTGTCACGGCACTTGGGTGCTCCATCGGCCCTGAGTTCGATATTGAGAAGCTGCGTTATCATAAAATCATCATCATGACGGATGCGGATGTNGACGGAGCTCATATACGGACGTTATTGCTGACGTTCTTCTATCGTCATTTAAAAGAAGTTGTAGAGCGCGGCCACGTGTACATCGCCCAACCTCCTCTTTATAAGGTGAGAAGAGGTAAGCAGGAGCAGTATCTTAAGGACGAGGGAGCGCTCGATGCGTATCTCACAAACCTCGCTCTCGATGGTGCCGCCATCAAGCTATCTTCAGGTGATTCCGTATCCGGGGAAGTTCTCGAACGGCTGATTGAAACCTATCGCGGGGGACGGAGCGTCGCAGAAAAATTATATCGCTTATATCCGTATGAGGCGCTACATGGAATGTTGTTTGTCAATCCGGTTACGCTCAATGACCTAGGTAATGAAACGCGGATGCAGCAGTTTGCTTCTGAACTTGCCGAACAATTGCCAAGCGACCCACGGGAAGGGATGTTTTTTAAGGTTGCGGTTGAGCCTGATCCCGAGCGTAGTGAGTCTCGGATTGTCGTTGAGCGGATCCAACATGGCCTNACAGATCGNTTTGTTTTNGGNCATCAATTTTTTGATGGCGGAGACTTTGAGCANATTGCGANAGCGGCCGGNTTGCTCGTTGGGTTGATGGATCAAGGTACNACGATATCGCGGGGCGACAAAACAGTAGAANCAGCCGAGTTTGAACAAGCATACGATTGGCTGATGGCAGAGGCGAGGCGAGGCCCACAGATTCAGCGTTACAAAGGGCTTGGCGAAATGAATCCAGAGCAGCTCTGGGAGACGACGATGGATAGCTCCACGCGACGTTTGCTGAAGGTGACAGTTGAGGACATGATTGCTGCAGATCAGATTTTTGTGACCTTGATGGGTGACGATGTGGAGCCGCGCCGCGAGTTTATTGAGGCGAATGCATTAAACGTATCGAATCTGGATATTTAAGATTCTATAAAAGCCAATTAACAAACTCGCTGAGATCGCTAAANACGGGAGTTGTTTCACNTGAAACAACTCCACTATCGAGTTCGTGCTGTCCCTTTCCGGTTTTCACAAGCGCACCACGAATCCCCATCCGGTGCGCGCATTCTATGTCTTTTCCGGTGTCCCCAACCATCCATGTCGTATCTGGATCGAGCGGGAACTGTTCATTGATNGCTTGAAGCAAGCCTGTTTTGGGCTTACGGCAGNCGCAACCAACGTCCGGATGGTGGGGGCAAAAAGCGATCAGGTGGATGCGCCCGCCCATTGCTTCNAGCTCGTTNATCATTTTCTGGTGGATGGCAGCGAGGACCTCAATCGAAAACAGGTCACGGCCGAGCCCACTTTGATTGGTCGCGACGCATACGCTGTAGCCGGCATCATTTAGGCGCTTGATTGCGTCTAAAGATCCCTTAATGGCATACCATTCGTCTGGATTTTTGATATATGCATCGGAGTCTTGATTTATAACGCCGTCGCGGTCGAGAACAATCGTTGGCATTTGCGATTACTGTTGAACCAAGCTGAAGTCCGCTACCAATCGATAAGCGTCGCGAACTGATCGGCAAAGTTGGAGACGGTTGGCACGAACTGCCTGATTGTCAGCATTGACCATTACATTTTGGAAAAAGTCGTCGGTGGCAGGTTTCATGGCNAGGAGCGCTGATATCGCTTCGGGGAATGTTTCACGTGAAACAGCATCTGNAACCTGACTTGNGATGTTGATTACCGATTCATGTAGCGCCGANTCTGAAGGGTGTTCAAACAGTGAGGCCTGAATCTCGGTNGTGCCAGGTTCGGATTCCTTCAACAAATTGACAACGCGNTTATAGGTTGCGACGACCGAATTAAATTCTGGCTTTCCTGAAAACGTTTCTAATGCTTTGACCCGGTTTTCCGTGTTTGCAGTCGATAACCCATTGGTTGCTTGCACTGCGACAACGAGATCGTGCGGATAACCGGATTCCATCAAACGGNCGCGCTCNCGATCATTGATAAATTGAATCACTANCGCNCGCGCANNGTCTGTNGNNTCCACCGGTTGNTCGTCAAATGCCTGATTGATCCATTGAGCCAGATCGAATTGCAGTANTGGATGTTCATTCAGGCGAAGTAGGCCAATCGCAGCCCGACGCAGTGCAAAGGGGTCTTTGCTGCCCGTTGGAGGCTGATTNATGGCAAAAAGCCCAGCGAGGGTGTCGAGTCGGTCCGCTAATGCCAGCAGACTCCCATAGATATCACTCGGAACGGAATCTGAGGCGCCAGCCGGCTGATACAGTCCTTGGATTGCTTGACTAACTTCACNAGATTCCNCATCAAGTGCTGCGTANATGGTTCCAATTTGACCNTGCAGTTCATCGAATTCCAAAACCATTTCCGAGACGAGGTCGCACCGTGATAGATCCGCCGCGCGCTTCATTACAGNAGGATCGGCATTGATGGCAGACGCCATCGCACAGGCCAATTTACAAGCCCGGTTAGTTTTCTCTCCAAGAGACCCGAGNTTNGGATGAAATGTAATNGNATCTAATTGTGGACGCCGTGACTCGAGCGACAACTTTTTGTCGGTTTCGAAGAAGAATTTGGCATCAGACAAACGCGCGNGAATGACGCGCTGGTTTCCGGCAATGACTTGAGAAGCGTCGCGACTTTCGATGTTGGACACAGTAATAAATTTATTGGATAACTTGCCACTGTCTGATCTGGTATGAAAGTATTTTTGGTGACCTTTCATCGCCGCTATCAGGGCGATGTCTGGCACATCCAAAAAGTGTTCTTCAAATTCACCACATAGACCAACCGGCCACTCGACCAAGCAGTTAATCTCCGTGAGAAGCGTATCGTCCGCCTCCACCGTGACGCCATTCGACTCAGCGGTTGATTGAATGGTCGACCACGTCGCTGATTTTCGAGCCTCAAAGTCGGCAATAACATACGCGCCAATTAATCGCTCACGGTATTCACTCGCTGATTGCAACTCAATCGATCCTGGTGCCATGAATCGATGCCCGAAGGTTGTATTTCCGCTTTCTATTCCGAATACAGTGAATGGCACGATAGCAGAATCGAGCACTGCTAAAACCCAATGCACAGGTCTCGGAAATTCATCACGACCGCTTCCCCAGCGCATTGGCTTTGATAATGCCAGATCCGACATTACAGCCTGACAAATGTCGCCCAATACCTCTGACGCAGGCTTGCCCTGTTCGATCCCTCGATAAACTACCCACTGGCCTTTCTCGGTATCAATAACTGAGGTATCCTTTGGGTTGATGTTTAAGCTGCGACAAAAACCNAGAAGTGCTTTAGTTGGCTCCTNACCTTGAAATGCTGCTNTAAACGCNGGACCTCTCCGCTCAAATGGCTTATCCTCAGACGTCCCGTCAACACCCTCAATGACAACGCCAAGCCGACGAGGTGCAGCGCTCACAGACAGTGATTCATAACCCAACAAAGCGTCATCTAACTTTTGAGCGAATAGTTGCTTGAATTGGGAATTCAAAGAGGGAAGTGACGATGAGGGGAGTTCTTCGCAACCGAGTTCAAATACAAAAGTCGTCATCCTTTGGCTCCTTCCAATACTTCCGCTCTCAACTTTTCGTCAGCTAAAGGGAACCCGGCGTTTTTTCTTGACTCAAAATAACTCTCAGCAACTTGGCGGGCTAAGTTTCTTACTTTCAAAATATACCGCTGTCTCTCCGTCACGCTAATCGCATGCCGCGCATCGAGTAGATTAAATGTATGACTAGCCTTAAGAACTTGTTCATATGCGGGCAATGGNAGNGCANACTCCAATAATCGCTGACAANTGACTTCTGCNTCATCAAANGCACTAAANANCCAATCCGTATTCGCGTGTTCGAAATTATATGCGCTCATTTCTTGCTCATTTTGCAGAAATACATCCCCGTATGTGACAGCACCTTCGGCTGTCTTAGTCCAAACCAAGTCAAACATCGACTCGACGTTTTGCAGATACATCGCGATGCGCTCAAGACCATAGGTCAGCTCACCTGTCACGGGATAGCACTCAAGCCCACCAACTTGTTGGAAATAGGTGAATTGGGTAACTTCCATTCCGTTTAGCCAAACCTCCCAACCGAGACCCCATGCACCGAGAGTCGGGGATTCCCAGTTATCTTCGACNAGTCTCAAATCATGGACNTCTGGATCAATCCCAAGGTANTTTAAAGATCCGAAGTAAAGATCAACGAGATTCCTNGGGTTTGGCTTCATAACAACCTGAAANTGATAATAGTGTTGTCCTCGATTAGGGTTTTCCCCATAACGTCCGTCTGTTGGGCGTCTNGAAGGCTGGACATAAGCTGCGTTCCAATGNTCAGGGCCTATTGCTNTCAAGAAAGTTGCTGGATGAAAGGTTCCAGCACCCACTTCCATGTCATACGGTTGTAAAATGACACAGCCTTGATTAGCCCAATATTGCTGCAGGGCGAGGATGAGTCCTTGGAAAGTTGAAATATCTGNTGCGCCAGTTGTCGGCATAGTCGTTCCGTCAGCCAAGATAAANGGGCACAGTATAGCTAACAGGTTAATAATTTGTGCAGTTGATTCAGCGGTTAGTTTGGTTTCTAGGCCAAATGCCCAGATTTGCGAAATCCATGATGGCGAAGATCATGGGTGTTTATTTGATTTATATTCCNAATCAGTCGGCCCGAGTCACCCGAAAAAATATTGCCTTAGCTTATCCAAATGCTAGTGTTAGCCAGAGATCTATCCTTGTCCGACATTCACTTCAAGAACTTTCTGGCAAGTTTTTCGATCTGATTACCACTTGGGTCAAGTCTGTTGATTATTCGCACCGGCAAGTCTCTCAAGTGTCTGGTTTTCTCGAATTTCAATCGCAAACTCAAGAGCAACCGACACTCGTTCTTCTACCGCACATCGGTAATTGGGAGCTTTTTGGTATTTGGTTGAGTCAATCGCGTCCTTACACTGCCATGTTCCGCCCCTTGAGGGTCCCCGAAATTTCCGACTTAGTTCGGGGTGCTAGAGAGCGCGGCGGAAACCAGCTGGTTCCAGCAACGACGCAGGGAGTAAAACAGATATTGAAGTGTTTGAAGTCCCAGGGGATGGCGATTGTACTTCCGGATCAGGCGCCGAAAGAGGGCGACGGTATATTTGTGCCATTTTTTGGTCACGAAGTTCTCACTCCGGTCCTACCATATCGCTTGGCTTTTGCCACAGATGCGGTGGTGTTTATTGGTGCAGCTNTAAAGCGTGACCACGGATATGAAATCGTATTGAANCAAATGCCAGCACCGATGGATNATGACCAANATTCCTGGCTCACTCTNATGAATCGANAAATCGAGAGCTTAGTCCGGGATAATCCGGCCCAATATCAGTGGGAATATCGTCGTTTTNGGAATGCTCCTGATGGGACGCTTCGCTATCCCTAACGCTCCCAGAAAGATGGTGATAACACGACTAATANGGTAAATAACTCCAGCCGGCCGAGAAGCATCGCGAAGCTCAAAACATACTTAGTCCCATCGGATAANGATGCATAATTCAATGACGCTTCGCCAAGTCCCGGTCCAAGATTATTCAAGCAAGCTCCGACAGCGGAATATGCAGTNATCGGATCTTCCCCTAACGCCATGCAAATCAGCATCAATATGGCAAAGATCAGCACATACGCTGCTAGAAAACCCCAGACAGCCTCAATGACTCGAGAGCTCACAGGTTTTTTGCCAATTTTGATTGGTATCACTGCATTTGGATGAATNAGGCGCTTAATTTCCCGAGAACCTTGTTTATACAGCAATAACAGACGGATGATTTTAATGCCNCCTCCAGTTGAACCGGCACACGCGCCAATAAATGCGCTCATCAGAAGTAGAAATGGGATGAANGTCGGCCAGGTCACAAAGTCTGAAGTCGTAAAACCTGTTGTTGTCGCGATTGACACCGTTTCGAAAATACCTTTNCGGAAGGCTTCATTGACAGCGTAGGTATNACTGTCCACCAGAACAAGCGACACCAGTATTGATAGAGTGAATAAGAATAAAAGGTATGACTTCCACTCCGGGTCATGGAGGTAATGGCGAACCGAATTGTTGTNCCACGCAATAAAATGCAANGAAAAATTCATACCNGAAATAATCATAAAAATGATCGCGACGGATTCAATGGTCACGCTATCGAAATAGCCGATCGATGCATCGTGGGGGGANAAGCCGCCAATCGCAATTGTCGAAAAGGCATGACANATCGCGTCAAATAAANCCATTCCGGATATCCAATAGGCAACGGTACAAGCAGCGGTCAATGATAAATAAATCAGCCANAGCGCTTTTGCTGTTTCGGCAATTCGCGGCGACAGTTTGGCATCTTTCACTGGGCCCGGAGTTTCTGCGCGGTAAAGCTGCATTCCTCCAATCCCCAGCATTGGAAGGATCGCAACGGCGAGGACCACAATGCCCATACCGCCAAGCCATTGAAGTTGTTGTCGGTAAAATAGGATTGACTTGGGCANGTCATCAAGTCNAATGATGACCGTNGCACCAGTCGTCGTTAAGCCGCTAATTGATTCGAAGACTGCATCGGTGACGCTCAGGTTCAATTGGTCTGACAGTGCAAGTGGGACGCTTCCCGCACTTCCGAGAACTAACCAAAATAACACTGTGATCACGAAGCCATCGCGAATTCTTAAATCCCTTTTTTGTCGTTTTGCCGGAAGCCAGCTCAACATTCCTGCCCCGAAGATTAAAAAAGCAGCGGCTCCGAAAAGCGGTATTTGGCCATCTCCCAAAATTAGACTGACAACAATGGGAGGAAGCATAGTCAGACTGAATAGCATCAGTAGTAGACCAAGAATTCGGAGNGTTGGACCGAAATTCATCATCACAGAAATGTTGGGGCAACCGAAAACAGACGCTCAATATCAGTGATCTTGCGTTTGTCTGTCAGAAACATAATGACATGGTCTTGATGCTCGATTTTTGTGTTATCGTGCGCTATCAACACCTCGTTTTCACGCACAATCGCCCCGATCGTTGCACCTGATGGGAGATCAATTTCGCTGATCGGCGTACCAACGACTCGGCTTGATCGAGCGTCCCCATGAGCNATTGCCTCGATTGCTTCAGCAGCACCACGTCGCAATGAGTGTGCGGCTTGGATCGACCCGCGTCGAACAAGCTGTANTAGCGATCCAATTGTGGCCTGTTCAGGGCTCACTGCGATATCGANTAATCCACCCTGAACCAAGTCCACATAAGCNGCNTTATTAATCAGCGTCATCACTTTACGGGCGCCGAGTTTTTTTGCCAGCATCGATGACATGATATTGGCTTCGTCACTATTGGTGACCGCACAGAACACATCGACATCATCGATTCGCTCCTCCAGCAATAGGTCTTGATCAGANGCATCACCTTGTAAGACCACCGTTTTGTTCAGTATTTCGGATAGCTCTTTGCAACGTGTTTGACCGCGCTCGATTAATTTCACGCGATACTGATTTTCAAGCGAAATCGCAAGTCGTGCACCAATATTTCCACCACCCGCTATGAGGATCCTGCGGTAGGGTTTTTCGAGCTTNTGAAGCTCCGAAACAACGGCCCGAATGTCTTTCCTGGCCGCTAGAAAAAAGACTTCATCATCTGCTTCGATGACCGTATCACCTCGNGGTATGATCGGCCGATCTTTACGAAAAATAGCCGCAACTCTGGTATCGACTTGTGGTAAATCTTGGCGTAAATCCTTTAATTCCCGACCGACGAGCGCGCCATCAGAGTATGCTCGAACAGCGACNAGCTGAACCAAGCCTCCTGCNAAATCCATCACCTGCAAAGCTCCAGGTTGCTGGATTAGCCTGAAAATCGCTTCNGTNACCAGTTGTTCGGGACGAATGATTTGATCGATATGAAACGCCGNTTTTCCGCCGAAAAGNGGGNTTGTCTTGCTATCGTCTGCTCNGTCATATGCCGGTGATCTGACGCGAGCGATTTTTGTCGGCGTTCGGAACAGGGCATGGCTGATTTGACAGGCAACCATATTGATTTCGTCGGAATTGGTCACAGCAATTAGCATGTCGGCGTCAATACCACCGGCCTGTCTNAAGATATCCGGATATGACGCGTTTCCGTGGATCGTGCGAATATCTAACCGGTCTTGTAAGGCCCTCAACCGAAAGCGATCAGTGTCCACTANTGTGATATCGTTGGCTTCGGAAGCCAGATTTTCCGCTAAGGTAGCGCCAACCTGCCCTGCGCCTAGGATAATGATTTTCAAGCCGATACCCTGCCATTGGTGGGTGCTGATTTAACCAGAAGCGAGTAAAAGAAGCCATCTCCCCCGGTATGTAAAGGAAAATTCTGGATTCCATAAGGTGTATGGATTCCAGGGACANCTTCAATTTGGACTAATGCAGCATCCGAGTGTCGATCAAGGAACTTACGGATCTGATGCTCATTTTCCTGAGGTAATATTGAGCAGGTCGTCACCAAGAATCGCCCGTTAATTTTCAGGGTTTCCCATGTTGCATCCAAAATCATGGATTGCATTCCGAGAAGTGACTTCAATGAGGCCTCTGATCGCATGAGTCGCACATCAGGATTTCTGCGGATCACTCCGGTGGCAGAACAGGGAAGATCGAGCAGAATGGCATCAAACGATTTTTGATCCCACCAACTACCTGTATGCGACGCATCTGCAGCGATTAGATCTGCTCGAAGACCGAGTCGTATAAGATTCTCTTTAATNCGNGATAGTCGCTGTTCACTGACATCGAGAGCGGTGATCTGTGCATCGGCGATTTCGAGCAAATGACAGGTTTTCCCTCCTGGAGCTGCACATGCGTCGAGAATGCGTTCGTTGGGTTGAGGATCAAGAATGATTGACGCCCATTGGCTGGACTCATCTTGAACGCTGACCAGACCTTCTGCAAATCCATCTAAAGATTGGACTGCCATTGGTTCGGAAAGACGGACTGAATCGGGTGAAGAACCAGATTCTGCATGAATACCCTGAGATTCCAGTGATTTGATGTATGTGTCACGATCGGTTTTTTTTCTATTCACGCGAAGTGTCATTGGGGGATGCACGTTATTTTCGACCAGAATTTGTTCCCAGTAGTCTGGCCAGCTGTCTTGAATCGTATCGATGAGCCAGGTTGGATGATTCCAAAGGGTTTGTTTGGAATGCCGCTCCATTTTGAGTTCAGATTTCTTTCGAATAAATTGCCTGAGCACAGCGTTAATTAAGCCCCTCGCCCATGGGCGCCCTGCAGCCAGGGTGACATCCACATATTCAGAGACCACAGCATGCTCTTTGCTGCCCATCCAGCCCAGTTCATAGATACCGCACCGGACAATGGCACTTAAAATCTGATCTCGTGCTTTGAGCGGCTTATCTAAAAGGTGTGCCTCAATTTCATCCAGATGGAACCATTCACGGCAAATACCATAGCAAATCGATTGGAGCAGTTTTTTGTCACTCGGACTCAGATTTTTCGAGTGTTTCCGGAGTAGAGCATCGAGATTTGACTGTTGATTTTGAAGTGCATTAATAATTTCAGCGGCATGAGCTCTGACGGATTTTTTCATGCTAACTGCTCCGTCAGCGTCATCGTCTGATTCCAAGGAGCTGTTTGATGCGATGCCATATGTTCTTGAGATAGTCGCTTGCCGCCGGGAAGTTGGCATTCGAGGATCTGAAGGTTACCTGTTTGAGTGCTGACGAGGATTTGATTTTCGATTTTCCAAAGGGTTCCAGGTTGGGCGTGCTTCCCCTGAGCCTCAGAAACCAAGAAAATTTTCATTCGTTCGAGACCGGCAAATGTGTATGCGCCAGGCGCGGGATTGAACGCATGAATTTGTCGTATGACAGTTTGACGGTCTTGGCACCAGTCAATGCACGCATTTTTTGTTGAAATTTTGTGGGCGTAGGTGATTCCTTCGTCTGGCTGGCGTTCAGGTGTAACGGAACCACCATCCAGTTTCTTCAATGTATCGANGAGTAAAGGACCACCAATCGTTGCGAGTTGGTCATGGAGTTTGATTGCGGTCGTTNATTCATCGATTTGCACGGATGATGTCGCTAGCATCGGCCCAGTATCGAGACCNCCGTCCATCAACATGATGGTTATCCCGGTTTCTGTGTCACCGGCTTCAATTGCCCGCTGCAAAGGCGCCGCGCCCCGCCAACGCGGAAGAAGGGATGCATGAACATTGAGACAGCCAAGTCGAGGACTTTCGAGGACGTCTGCTCTCAGAATTTGTCCATAAGCAACGACAACCAAGGCATCAAAGTGTTGCTCGCGAATCCAGTTTACCTCTCTGGGGTCCAATGTTTCTGGTTGTCTGAGAGCCAAGCCATGGGTAATCGCACACCGTTTGACAGCACTTTCTGACAGCTTTTGTCCTCTACCGCTTGGGCGATCAGGCTGAGTTAAGACACACTCTACTGAGATCTCTGGATCGTCGATGAGTGCCTCAAGCGTTGGGACAGCGAATTCAGGAGTGCCGGCAAAAAGGACTCGCAACATTTATGAAGTTGCCTCAACTCGCTTTTGCTTCGTTAGTTTGGCCTTGATTCTGGATCTTTTCAGATTTGATAAATGATCAACAAACAGCTTGCCATTAAGGTGGTCACATTCGTGTTGTATACACACAGCGAAAAGTCCGGTTACTTCAAGTTCGTATGGGTTACCCTCACGATCAAGTGCTTTTAACCGAATATGTTCGGGACGTTTGACCACTTCATGAATTCCAGGAACAGAAAGACAACCTTCTTGCATTTCGTCGATGTCTTTCGTCAATGTGTCGAATACGGGGTTGATCATTACAAGTGGTTCGTGTTCATCATCTTGCAGGTCGATCACAACAACTCGCAAATGGACGTCAATCTGAGTTGCGGCCAGCCCAATTCCTTGCGCCTCATACATCGTTTCAAACATGTCATCGATCAATGTGCGAATCGAGGCATCAACAGTTTCGACTGGCTTTGCGATCGTCCGCAGGCGCGGATCAGGAAATTCCAGAATTTTTCGTAATGCCATGGTATCTCTAAGGTTTCAGATTATGTCCAAGGCATTGCAGTGTAACCGAACTCGGTTAGTTACCGCACTGTTCCTGTGTGTGCTTTTTTGTGGAGCATCGCCTGCAGCTGGGTGTTCATTCGACAGAATGTTTCATGTGAAACATCAATCGAAATGCTTCGACAATTGTGTTTCTGTCAACGTATTGGACGATGGTAAAACGGTGGAATTGATCGCAACTGATAATGTCCTGCGTTAATTGAGAGCAATTCATAGTTCAGCGTTAACGTCGCTCAATCACAACCAAGTAAACCGCTCTATTCCATTGAACCAGCCTGTGTTGGTCGAAAGTCAATCCGGACTCTTGTCTGGATGTCGATACGGCTACATTGATTACGGTAATGCGCATGGCGTACGCGATGGGAATGTAGTCATTGTGAGGCTTCAAACGAGGATGACTGCAGCTTTTCGCATTTTGAGTGTTGAAGACCAACGAGCATTTGCTGTTTATGATGCACAGGAAGTTGAATTGGATCACATATGATTTTTGTTAACGATCTCGCTAAACATGTCCGCATATTGCTGGTGGGCGGCGTGTCAGCGATCCCAACAGAAGGTGTCTGGGGACTCAGTTGCTCGATTTCGAAAGGGCATGCGATTGAGCGCATTTTGCGTGTGAAGCAACGTGATCCTGCGAAAGGGTTGATTACGTTGGTTGCTTCCTTCGACGAGTTAGCACATTGGTTTGCATGTCCGGTTTTGGAAGCCGCCCAGGACGAAGTCGGTCGCCCGTCAACCTGGATTATTCCTGTGAACGCTGACTGCCCAAACATTTTGACCGGTAGCCGTGATTCGATGGCTGTGCGTCGCGTTACCATGCCGAGCCTTGTTCGGTTAATTAATTATGTTGGTCCGCTCGTATCAACGTCTGCAAATCGTTCAGGTCGTCAGGCATGTCAATCACGATGGCAGGTCATGAATCAGTTGGGCCATGTTGTCGACTATGTAGCCCAAGGCCGTACACAGGGGTACCGAAAACCAAGTACCATCCGAGATATGCAAACAGGAACAATCATTAGGGATTGATGAAATGACAGATTTTCACGCCGTGAGATCTTATTTATTTGGACTCCAAGATGAGATTTGCCAAGCAGCAGAGGCTGAAGACGGCCAAGCAACCTTTCAACAAGACCAATGGGAGCGACGTGAAGGCGGTGGTGGTCGGTCTCGCGTAATGGCTGATGGCGCGGTATTTGAGAAGGCGGGCGTCGGATTCAGTCATGTCATGGGGTCGACACTTCCTCCGTCGGCAACCGCTGCGCGTCCTGAGCTTGCTGGTCGATCTTGGCAGGCAATGGGCGTGAGCCTCGTCATTCATCCAGAGAATCCGTACGTCCCAACATCGCATGCTAACGTGCGGTTTTTTGTGGCTGAAAAAGAAGGCGAAGAGCCAGTTTGGTGGTTCGGCGGTGGATTTGATCTAACACCGTTTTATCCAATTGATGAGGACTGTGTTCACTTCCATCAGACGGCCAAAGATGCGATCGAGCCATTTGGAGCGGAGTATTATCCGAAATATAAGAAGGCTTGCGATGCTTATTTTTATTTGCCGCATCGTGATGAAACTCGTGGCATCGGTGGNTTATTTTTCGATGACTTTAACGAGCTGGGATTTGAGCAAAGNTTTGCGTTTATGCAGGCGGTAGGCAACGCTTTCGTTCCTGCATATATTCCAATCGTAACTCGGCGCAAAACNATAACCTATGGGATGCGTGAGCGTGAATTTCAGCTGTATCGAAGGGGGCGTTACGTCGAATTCAATCTAGTGTACGACCGCGGCACGCTGTTTGGGTTGCAGAGTGGTGGTCGTACAGAATCGATTTTGATGTCGATGCCCCCTCTTGCACGNTGGGAGTATGGCTACGTTCCAGAAAACAATACGGATGAAGCGGCGCTCTTTGAATACCTGAAGCCTCGAGAATGGTTATGANCTATCAGTTCGCGGTTTTTGGCGACCCAATCGGACACTCAAAATCTCCCGAAATTCANCGGCGGTTCGGTNAACAGCTGTCCATGGACGTGGTGTACAACAAAGTCCAAGTCAAGGAGCGAGATTTCGAATCCGAAGTCTCGCGATTTTTTGCAGNTGGNGGAAACGGACTGAGTATTACCGTTCCGCACAAGTGGTCAGCTTTTCAACTCGCCAGTTCGCTCTCTGATGAGGCCTTACTTGCTGGTGCTTGTAACACTTTAACGCTACACGCTAGCGGTTTATACGGCCACAATACAGATGGTCTCGGTCTGTTGGATGATCTCGAGCGGCTCGGATGGTCTCCGACGGGTCGGCGTATATTGATCTTGGGTGCTGGTGGAGCGGTTGCAGGTTGTCTCGGACCGCTTGCTACAAAAAGTCCAGATGAAATTGTGATTGCTAATCGATCAATAGAAAAGTTGGACCGTTTGGTAGGGCGTTATGACCAAGGTGTGCGTGGCATTGCACTGTCGGAGCTGGATTCACAGGGCGCACCTTTTGATTTGGTTATTAATGGAATATCTGCGGGGCTCTCTGGTAGCACAGGGGTCGAGCTGACTGATCGCATCTTGAATGCTGATGGCGCCTGCTATGATCTTGTGTATGGTGTGGACGATACGCCATTTTTGAAAATGTGTCGTGCACTGACAGATCAACGCGCCGACGGTTTGGGGATGTTGTTGGCTCAGGCAGCGCGTCAGTTTGAATTATGGACCGGCATCTATCCGGATCCTTTTGAGCAACTCGTTGATTTTGGTCGCACCCCCGACATGCGGGCCTTTTGATATACTGTTGACCTTTTGAGAGATGTTCATGCTCAAATCTCTTCCACTAGCGCGTCTTGGTGTTGTTGGCGGCGGGCAACTTGCTCGGATGCTGGCACCTGCGTGTAATGCGCACCACGTTCAGATGACAGTGTTGGATCCAATGCATAATTCACCCGCTGGACAGGTCGCTTATGGTCAAATTCGGGGTGCACTTCACGATCCGGATGCCCTGAAAGCATTGTGCGAACAGTCGGATATTGTGACCTTTGATCTCGAAAATGTGGGCGCNGATATCTTAATGACGCTTGCTGATCANGGTGTNGAGATGATTCCAGNACNAGCNACGATTCGTTTAATCCAAAATAAATTCGCACAAAAGTGCCATTATCAGGCCAGTGGGGTTCCGACAGCTGAATTCATCGATATNGGCGATGATCCAGACTTTGCCGTGGTTGAAGCATTCGGTTTGCCTTGTGTGCAAAAGGCGCATACCGGCGGTTATGACGGCCGTGGTGTTCACGTNATCCGATCTGNTAGTGATTGGGATANACGACTGAAAACAACAAGCTTTCTTGAAAAATTTGTTGGTGGCGGAACCGAGTTAGCTGTCATGGTGGNNCGCCGAGCATCGGGTGAAATGGTTGCTTACGATCCAGTCGAAATGGTTGTCGATCCGGCATTAAATCTACTCGATTATCTCGTTGCCCCTGCCAGAGTCAGTGATGCGTTGAGAGTACAAGCACAAGAGCTTGCTAAACAAACTGTCGAGTCTTTCGGAACCAATGGTCTTTTCGGAGTTGAACTCTTTGTGACCGATNATGGTAATTTACTGGTCAATGAAGTTGCGCCACGTGCGCACAATTCTGGGCACCACACCATTGAAGCATGTGTCACAAGTCAGTTTGAAAATCAGCTACGCGCGTGTTTGGACCTTCCACTTGGGGCGGTCGAGCTTCGCGGTGTTGCGTTGACTGCCAATTTGGTTGGGGAGTTAGGTTTTATTGGGTCGCCAGTGATTGAAGGGTTGGAAGACTTGTCGCAACTTCCTGATGCGCATATTCATCTGTATGGAAAGGATGAGTGTCGTCCAGGCCGAAAGATGGGACACTTTACCTTGATAGGTAACAATCACGATNAATTGATTCAACAATTAGAATCGGTTCGCNGAAGCTTAGTTGTTCGAGGAGATACGCCGCAATGACAGTGAAAGTTGGCGTCATCATGGGGTCAGATTCAGATTGGCCTGTCATGGAAGGTGCTGTTGATGCACTGAAATCGTTAGGCGTTGGCGTTGAGNCGACGGTCGTTTCGGCTCATCGCACTCCAGATCGTTTNATGGATTATGCAAAATCGGCACGTGATCGCGGTCTTGATGTGATCATTGCGGGCGCCGGCGGTGCTGCCCATCTACCAGGAATGATTGCTGCTTCGACTGAGTTGCCAGTGATCGGCGTACCTGTTGTAGCAACCTGCTTGAATGGCGAAGACAGCTTGCTGTCTATTGTTCAAATGCCGAAAGGTGTTCCCGTGGCGACCGTTGCGATTAACGGCGCNTACAATGCGGGNCTTTTAGCGGCTCAAATCGTNGCGACAGCCGACCACTCACTTCGCGNTCGTNTCGCACAATATAAGGNTGACTTAGCCGCTCAAGTTATCGAGAAAGCAAAAAAAGTTGAACGGGCCTCGAGTTAGCCCGTTACCTTTCGATGTTTATTCGCGAGTTTGGTGTAGTGCGTTGCTGAGTACTTGAGAANCTNTTTCTCGCTNTCTNTNAGCGGTCTCGCNATTTTGACAGGTGCGCCGACGTATAAGTGCCCAGATTCAAGGGTTTTTCCAGGTGGTACTAAGCTACCCGCACCGATCATTACCTGATCCTCGACAATCGCTCCATCGAGCACTGTCGCTCCAATTCCCACGAGCACCTCATTACCAATCGTACAGCCGTGCAAACATGCTTGGTGCCCAATAGTCACGCGCTCTCCAATTTGAAGTGATTTTCCACCAGGGGTGTAGGGTCCATCGTGAGTGCAGTGCAAGACAGCGCCGTCCTGAACATTGGTCTGCGCGCCAACAGTAATGGAGTTCACATCGCCACGAATGACCGCTTGAGGCCAAACGGATACATCTCGGCCTAAAGAGACTTTGCCAGCGACGACAGCAGATGGGTCTACCCACGCAGATTCATCGATTTCGGGGTGCTGGTTATCGTATACGCGAATGGTCATAATGATCCTTGTGGTGCACTGAAAGTCCCACACTATTTCCCAAAGAGCATAGGAGTCAATCATGGCACTGAAACGTTTTATTGCTGGAGCTGTTTGTCAGCAATGTGGGGCGCAAGACAAAGTGAGGGCTTGGGAAGACGAGAGTGAAAAAGTGATGCGTCGCGAGTGCGTTTCATGCGGCCATCAAGACGTAATTGCACTTCAGGCCCCCGAACAAACCGAGTTAGTCACGCGGGTCAATTACACAGATCCAGTGTTCGATGAAGATATNCAACCGGTTAGGATTTTGGATGCGTCTGAATCGAAAGATGCTTAAGCTCGAAGATGACAGCTGGAAGGCGGACAGCCAAAGTAATGGTCCGAANGGCCGAGAAAATGAGAAAGNCAGCCATTAATTGATTCAGTGAATTTGTTCCTATCAGCCAGAGACTCCCGTACCATCCGAAAGCCGTTGCGATGCACATAGCAAGGCACATGTCGACTGTTTTAGTAACTCCGATAAACACACCATCGAGCCAATAAGACCAACAAAGCGCCAAAAGTATCCATGTAAACCAGGTCATCAGGGCATTGGCTTCGGCCACCACATTCTGGAAATCGGTCAGTGTTTGAAAGAGTTGGCTGTGGAATAAATTTGCAATGAGAACGATGATGGCTGTCGAGACGAGGGAAAGAATGGCTCCAGCCCATAGGCTTTCTCTGAACCTGATAAACTGCCGCTCCCCAAGGGCTTGGCCCGCCTCGATCTCGGATGCATAGGCAAACCCATCCAGAGCGTACGCAGCTGTCGCAAGAAGTACCAAAATTAGGCCGATCGCAGCAGCCTCCTGGACGCCGAGTCGAGCCGCGAATACAGATAAAGTCACAAAAACACTGTGCAGCAAAATGGTACGAAGCATCAAGGGGGTATTGATTTTTACAAGCTGTAACCATAGGCCAGATGCCTGAATTGAATGAATGACAATTCGGCTAAGCGTAAATTTTCTCCAAAGCACACAGCCGGCAATAACCGCCCCGGCGTATTCAGAGATGACTGTACCAAGAGCAATTCCGTAACTATTCAATTGCAGCTCGATTGCAAGCAGATAGTTACACGCAATATTCAAGACATTTATGCCAACAGAAAGATAGAGAGCGACGCGGGTGAGCCCTTGGCCAATGAACCAGCCCGTCAAGGCAATGAGCGTTAAGTTTGCTGGTGCCCCCCATAGCCGGATTGCTAAATATTCTTGAAGAGGATCAGTCATTTCTGCAGAGGGTTCTGCTAACTGCAATAGAGGATCGATCGCTTGTGCCCCCAAAAGTAGAAGCAGGGTGCCGATTCCTAAAGCCAGTAAAACAGAATTTGCGACGATTCGGAAAGCATGGGCTTGATCGTTTGAGCCGACAGCCTGTGCGACAAGACCAGTGGTACCCATGCGTAGAAACGAGAATGTGCCAAAGAAGATAACCAGTAATTCGGCACCAACCGTGACGGCTGCTAGGTAATAAGCTTGATCAAGATGCCCTGCAATGGCGGCATCTGCGAGTCCTAAAAGTGGTGTAGCAATATTGGCGATGATCAGAGGCCAAGCGAGATGCCACAACCGACTGACAGGCTCTACGCTGATATGAGATCGCATTGAGGGTCTGCGTGTCGAGCAACCAAGATAACCAAGAAATCGTTGGGATCTTTCACGTGAGGAGGTGCCTTTGGACCGCCTTCACGTTTTCGAGCGAGCGCAACCAGACGCAGCATCCAGAACCGAAGTGCGGCCGTCTCCACGGCTCGTGGCCAGTGGGAAATTTCTTCGTCTTTGAGTGGCCGTAACGCATGATATTGGCTGAAGAGTGCTGTGGTTTTGTCTGCATCGAGACGCCCNGTTGGGGTGGAACACCAATCGTTGATAGTGACNGCCAAGTCGAATAGTAGGCATCCATCACACGCATTGTAGAAGTCGATAATGCCGGCTAGTTGTCCGCCGTGAAATAGAGCATTGTCGCAAAATAGGTCGCCATGGATGATTCCTTGAGGTAGCGATACTGAGGCATCGACAAATTCTCGCGAGCGAATAATTTGTTGTTCGAGCGTGGTTCTGTGTTCTTCAGGTACCAAATCGATGACTCGCTCCACATTACTTTCCCACCATTGATTCCANCGATGGTTTTCGCGTTTTAAATCTGTATATCGTTGCGTTGCGGCATGCATTTTTCCGAGCGCTTCACCCATTTGTCCGCACGCCTCGACAGAGATCGGGGAAATGGTTGATCCCTGAATACGCTGGAATAAAGCAGCCGGCTTCCCNTTGATCGTAAAGANTCGGTCGCCAGACCGATTGGCAAGCGGTGTTGCGACGGGGACTTGATCTTCCCAGAGACGACGATTGAGTTCAATAAAAAAAGGAATTTCATCAAATCCCTGTTCTTCGAATATTTGAAGAACGGTTTCAGCTTGGTCAAATGAGACAAAATACGTGGTGTTTTCAACACCTGCTTCCACTCCCTGAAAGCTTTTTAATGCACCAAAATCAAACTGTTTGGTGAAATCCTGCATATCCTGCAGGTTTAATTCTGTGTAAACACTCATCGCCGCGTCCTATCTAAGCGCGGTATTATGCATCGAGAGATACAAAAGCAACACTCTCAGGAGCTTGAATGCCTGCACCTTTGGTTTTAGTCGATGGGTCTTCTTACCTATATCGCGCCTTCCATGCCTTGCCACCACTGACAACGAGTACCGGCCAGCCTGTCGGTGCAATACGTGGCGTGATCTCGATGCTTAATAAGCTGGCAGATTCCACCGGTGCCGAGCGGATGGTTGTTGTGTTTGACGCGTCAGGAAAAACATTTCGTGACGATATGTACACTGAATACAAGGCGAATCGAGAAAAAATGCCCGATGAGCTTCGTGAGCAGATAGAACCGCTACATGCGATTGTCAAAGCGCAAGGATTTCCATTACTTGCAGTACCGGGTGTCGAGGCTGACGACGTGATTGGGACGCTTGCGAAGATGGCTGAGGCGGCTGGAGAGACCGTTCTTATTTCAACTGGAGACAAAGATTTAGCACAACTCGTGACCGATAAAGTAACGCTCGTGAATACGATGAGTGACACCACTCTGACGCCTGCTGGTGTTTCGGAAAAGTTTGGCGTTCCACCAGAGCGCATTATTGATTTTCTCGCATTGACAGGCGATAGCGTCGACAACGTACCTGGGATTCCGAAGTGTGGCCCGAAGACGGCTGCGAAATGGTTGAATGCCTACGGAACTCTCGATGGGGTTGTTGCCAGCGCGAATGACATTGGAGGCAAGATCGGTGAGACATTTCGGGAGCACATGCACGTCTTACCACTGTCCAAGGCTTTGGTCACCGTTAAGACGGATTGTGAATTACCAGTCGGGCTTGAGGAATTATCCCGTTCGGGTCCAGATCTTGAGCGTCTCATCGCGTTGTATACCGAGCTCGAACTCAATCAATTTTTAAAACAACTCTCAAATGCGTCCGTATCGATTCAGACATCAGTTGAGAATCCGGCTGCGGTTGATACTGACTACGAGCTCGTAACTACTCTCGATCGGTTTGAATTTTGGCTATCCCAGTGCCGTGAGGTGGGAGTATTTGCGCTTGATACGGAAACAACATCGCTTGTTTCGAGGCATGCAGAGCTCGTCGGAATTTCACTGGCGCCTGCAGAAGGCAAGGCGTGTTATGTCCCGGTTGCACACTTAACTGGAGAGCAACTTGATATCACAGTGGTTCTGAACCACGTGTCGAATCTGCTAGCAGACCCGACTCTGACGATGGTTGGTCATAACCTGAAATACGACTTAACGGTTCTGGAGACTGTTGGTTTGATCCCACAATGTGTGCTGGCTGACACCATGTTAATGAGCTACGTACTGGATGCCGCCGGTGGTCGCCACGACATGGATTCACTCGCGAAACGGTTATTGGGTGTTGATACGATTTCTTACGAGGATGTGTGTGGTAAAGGCGCCAAACAAATTGGATTTGCAGCGGTGCCGCTTGAGCAGGCATCTGAGTACGCAGCTGAAGATGCTGATATTACATTGCGACTGTTTAACCAATTTTCACGGCGATTGGNCGATGAGCCATCGTTACAATCGATTTATCAAGATTTGGAATTACCAGTAATGCTTGTGCTTCGTGANATGGAAAATCACGGAGCATTACTCGACNGCGCGATATTGAGATCACAATCAAAGTNACTCGGGACAAGACTGGAAGAATTGGAGTCAGAAGCTNAGACGTTGGCTGGGCGTCCATTCAATCTGGCGAGCCCTAAGCAGTTACAAGAAATTTTGTTTGATGAGTTGAAGCTGCCTGTATTGAAAAAAACACCGAAAGGNGCACCGTCAACAAATGAAGAGGTTTTGCANGAACTNGCGCTCGACTATCNGTTGCCGAAGCTATTGATTGAGCACCGCAGTNTGTCAAAACTCAAAGGAACATACACTGACAAGTTGCCNGATGACTGTGATCCAGCGGATGGACGCGTTCATACTTCATTCCATCAGGCNGTGACCTCGACNGGGCGATTGTCATCATCGGACCCGAATTTGCAAAACATCCCCATTCGTACTGAAGAGGGACGACGAATCCGAAAGGCATTTGTTGCGCCGAATGGATGGTCAGTGATGGCTGCTGATTATTCACAGATTGAATTACGGATTATGGCGCACTTGTCTGGTGATCAGAGTTTGGTCGATGCCTTTTCTCGTGGCGATGACATCCATAGAGCCACCGCTGCTGAGGTATTTGATCTCGAGCCAATGTTCGTTACGGATGAGCAGCGACGCCGTGCAAAAGCTATTAATTTTGGACTGATCTACGGGATGAGCGCATTCGGCCTTGCTCGCCAACTTGGAATTGAGCGTGCAGAGGCTTCCGCCTATATCGATCGATATTTTGAGCGATATCCTGGAGTGAGACATTACATGGACTCGACCCGCGCAATGGCTCGTGAAAAAGGCTATGTCGAGACGGTGTTTGGCCGGCGGCTTACGCTTCCTGATATTNGCGCACGCCAAGNGCCNATTCGCCAAGCTGCTGAGCGGGCNGCGATTAATGCTCCNATGCANGGGACAGCAGCGGATATCATTAAACGCGCGATGTTACGGGTTCAAAAGGNNNTAGCGACCANAAATTTAGGCTGTAACTTGTTACTGCAAGTGCANGANGAACTNGTGTTTGAGGTTCGTGATCAGGATTTAGATGGCGCTNGACAGATNGTCCGAACAGAGATGGAGGCGGCAGCTGAGCTNGCGGTTCCTTTAATCGTCGAGATTGGGAGTGGCGAAAGTTGGTTTGAGGCGCATTAAATTTTTTTTTGATGATTGTTGAACTTTTGCAGATCCGTATTGTCTCAATAANTAGACAANGNGTTTCCCTCAGTCGTCGTTCCGACGNTACCCCTGTCGGACGTTGAAACCCCGGTGTGAGCTACCGGGGTTTTTTATTATTTGCTTCCATCCAAATGATNAGTAATCCAAGCAGATGCCTCGGTGATTCCTGTCTTGTCGAGACTGGAAAAGTTGAGCACTAGTGATTGCGGGCGCNGTTTTTGCACTGTTAAACGAGCTTTAGCGGCTTGATTTCGACTCANTTTGTCGCTTTTGGTTAAAAGCAGGAGCGTATGCATGTCCCGATGGTCGGCGAAAGACAACATCTGTTCGTCGAGTGCTGTTATNGGATGTCTGANNTCAATTAGTAGTACAATTCCGGTNAGTGTTCGGCGTTCTGCAAGGAAATCACCGAGATGTTGTTGCCATTGTTTTTTCATTGCTTCTGGAANTTTGGCAAATCCATAGCCTGGCAAGTCGACTANGAAACCACCCGTGTGAGGAACTTCGAAGAAATTGATCAGCTGTGTGCGCCCCGGTGTTTTCGAGACTCTGGCCAGACTTTTTTGTCCGGTTAATGTGTTCAGTGCACTGGATTTACCTGCGTTTGAACGACCACAAAAGCCGATCTCGGGTCCGCATTCAGGAGGACAATGAGCCAGTGTCGGTGCGCTAGTGAGGAACTTGGTCTGAGCCAGTCTTGGGTCGAGCTGTGTATCGCGCACGGTAATTGAATCCTTCACTGCATAAATTTCAAGTGCTATGTATAATACGTCATCGAAAACCCTATCGCTTTCCCAACAAAGAGATGAAAAGAATGAAGTCTTTAATCACGGTTATTGGATTGACCCTCGCCTCGACAATTGTTTTCGCTGCAGATTCTTCAGCAACTGCCACTTATGTCGGAAACGCTGACCAAGGAAAATCAAAGAGTGTGGCTTGTGCTGGATGTCACGGTTCAGATGGTAATAGCGCGGTCGCGGATTATCCAAAATTATCAGGCCAGCACGCGACTTATTTGCAGTCGACACTCAAAGCATATCGTGACGGTTCCCGCGCCAACGCAATCATGGCCGGTTTCGCTGCAGCTCTATCAGATGAAGATATCGCCGATCTCGCTGCTTACTTTTCAGCGCAGACGCCATCAACAGGTGCCGTCGAGGCAGATTTAGTTGCTCGTGGTCAGCAGTTGTATCGATTTGGAGATTCTGAGAAAGGAATCAGTGCGTGCGCTGCATGTCATGGGCCGACCGGCGCTGGAGTGGCTTCAGCTGTTTTCCCATCACTCAAGGGCCAATGGGCAGCGTATTCGGAGACGCAGTTAAAGGCATATCGTGACGGTCAACGTCAGCATGTCATGATGAATGGTGTCGCTAAAAATATGTCAGATGCAGATATTAAAGCTGTTGCGAGCTATGTCGGAGGTCTTCAGTAATGTTAAAGCGCATCCTTTCGACGATAGTTCTCGGCTTGGGTTTGATGATGAATCAAGCCTGTTCTGCTGAAGGATTTCAGGAAGGAGTTCACTACCAGACCCTCACCAAACCAGTGGTCACATCAGACCCTTCGCGTGTCGAGGTTTTGGAACTGTTTTGGTATGGATGCCCACACTGCGACACGCTGGATCCGGCCTTGAAGGCATGGGNCCAAAAACTACCAAGCGATGTATTGTTCACGCGAATGCCCGTTGTGTTTGGGCGTTCTTGGGAAATGCATGCGAGGATGTTCTGGGTTGCGAAGAATTTGGGACTTCTGGAGACGATCCACGAGCCACTGTTTAATGCGATTCATCGCGAGGGGCAGCGTTTACAGCGCGTGGACGATGTCGTTGCATTTTTCGAGCGATATGGGGCGGATCCTGCGGTCGTGAAACGCGAGCTTGCTGGATTTGCGACGGAGAGTGCACTGCGTCTTGCTGATGCACGAGTCCGTGCTTATGGGATACAGGGCGTTCCCGCACTCGTTGTCAATGGACAGTTTGTGACAGGCGTGTCACAAGCGGGCGGCGAATCTCGGTTATTTCAACTACTCGATGAGTTGATTGAAAAGTCACGTCAACAGTAAACAAAGAACCAATCCGTGTTTTCGGATTAGCTAAGTTCTCTAAAAGTCGATCAAATCAGATGCAGTCGCCTTTTGCTCACGCAACGCTTCTGCGTAAGCTGAATCCACCAAATCGATTTCAACAGTCAAATCTGGAGTCAAACTAAACGCTTTGGTACGACGAATCCGCGCGCGCAGTTCTTGAGTTTCGTTGTCATCACGATACAGATGGAAGAATCGCAGGAACCGTTTGTCGTTCGATTCGATTTCGGAGAGTGCTGAGTAGCAAGGTGTGACACGTCCATATTTGTTACAGATGCGGTTGACTAATTTGGCTTGCGTTTTTTCGTCATTCGGTAGGCCCCCTTGGCGATAAAAAACGCGAACAATGTTGCCGTCCGGATCGTGAGTAATTGTCAAAAATTCTTTCGCAGGACTTTCCAAGCTCTGGAAGTCATCCACAGTGTCTCCGATTTTTAGTCCAGCAACATCGAATGCAATCGACGTGTGGGAAATCGAGAGAGCGAAAGCTGCCAGCAAAAGCCGTGGTGTGATTCGAGATATGTTCATACCGTCCAGTGTAGCCTATTCGGCTGAGTTAAGCCTGTTTGTTAAACTGAGCATATGCACAGTCAAGCCGATCCAACGCTTCATCAATTTCAACTTTCGAGATGATTAAGGGTGGCGCAAATCGGTGCACACGCGGCCCAGCAACAAGTGTCATTAGACCTTCTTGCATAGCCAGGGCCGAGAGCTCGCCAGCCCGTCCATCGTATTCATCCTTTAAAACAGCGCCGATCAGAAGCCCTTTTCCTCGGATCGTCTTGAACAGACCATATTTTTCATTCAGTTGGTTGAGCCCTTGTATTAATTGTTGGCCGCGAGCCACCACATTACTCAGAAGCTCAGGTGTATTAATGATCTCGAGTATTCGGGCAGCTATTGCCGTTCCAAGTGGATTTCCGCCATATGTACTTCCATGGGTGCCAGCAATGAGATGCTCCGAAATCCATTCCTGACAGAGCATCGCGCCGATTGGAAAACCACACCCAAGACTCTTCGCGCTTGTTAGAATATCTGGGGTAATGTCGCTGTGTTGATAGGCGAATAACTTGCCTGTCCGCCCCATCCCTGTCTGTACCTCATCAACAATTAATGCAGCACCAACATGGTCGCAGGCGGTACGAATTTTCTCGAAAAACGTGGGGCAGATTGGACGGACACCACCCTCTCCTTGAATCGGCTCAACCATGACGGCACACGTCTTCTCAGAAATTTGAGTGTTCAGGGCATTGCAATCATTGAAAGGAAGATGTGTGAAACCTGCCGGCATGGGCCCAAATCCAGCGCGATACTTGGGTTGACCTCCGGCTGTGATGGTTCCGATGGTGCGCCCATGAAACGCATCATTGAAAGCAATGATTTCATGTTTTTCAGGACCATGGAGGTCGAAAGCAGTTTTTCGTGCCGCTTTNATTGCCGCTTCGTTGGCCTCGGCGCCGGAATTACAGAAAAAAACACGATCAGCAAATGTACATGCCACCAGAGCTTTCGCGAGCTCGATCGCAGGNTCGTTCGCCAATACGTTTGAGAGGTGCCATACCTTATTAGCTTGTTGAGTCAGTGCTTCTACGACATCGGGGTGGCAATGGCCTAGTGCACTGACAGCAATACCACCAGCAAGATCGAGATAGCGCTCACCGGTTTGTCCAAACAGCTCACAGCCTCGTCCTTTGACAATGATTGTCGGAGGCAGGCCATAATTTGGTGTCAATACTTGTTGATAGTCAGATAAATTAGTCATGAAGCAAAGTCTCGATGTGGGCACACACACTGTGGCTCAACGCCTCGAGATGATACCCACCTTCGAGGATAGATACGATACGTGATTGACTATGACGTTTTGAAATATCGCTAATCAGTGCCGTTATCCAGCGATAATCGTCCTCCACTAAATTGAGCTCACCTAACGGATCCAACGTATGTGCATCGAAGCCTGCCGATATTAGGATCAGGTCGGGTTTGAATTGATCCAATGCGGGAAAAAAATCGTGTTCGAATTTATTTCGAAATTCTGATCCACAAGCTCCAGCGCGAATTGGTGTCAAAACCAAATGTTCGCCCGGAGTATCAAAGTGTCGGTTTGGATAAAATGGGTGTTGAAAGGAAGAGCANACCATCACGCGCTCNTCATTTNCGAATATATCNACTGTTCCGTTACCGTGATGGACNTCAAAATCAATAATGGCAACTCTCTCTNAGCCATNCTNTTCGATGGCATGCAATGCTGCGACTGCNACGTTATTAAACAAACAAAAGCCCATGGCTAATGATTTTTCAGCATGATGACCTGGAGGCCGTGTTGCACAAAAAGCACGCTGTATCTCGTCAGCCATCACACAATCGACCGCCTGACATCCCGCACCGGCGGCAAGCAGTGCCGCTCGCAGTGATCCAGGGCCCATCGACGTGTCGCCATCCAGTGGAATTAAATCACCATCTACCAAATCAACCCCAGTTTGCTCGATTTCATGCACATATTGACGCGGATGCGCTCTCTCGATGAGATTAAGCTCAGCCGATTTCGCATCGAATTGTGTCAAATCAAGCATCAGTCCTTGGGCTTGGAGCCGCGCATTGATCGCCTCCAATCGCATTGGACTTTCTGGGTGCATGTGTCCCATGTGATGACTCATGCAATCTGAATGAGTGAAATAACCGACCTGNTTCATGACACTCCGCTTAGTCTGAAAATTGTATGACTGGCCACCCTCGATCGTTAGCAAGGTGAGCCAAGGCCGGATCTGGATCAACAACAAATGCTTGATCAGCTCGCTCAAGTAGTGGCTGATCGTTAATTGAGTCTGAATAAAAATGAATAGTCGATGCACTCGCGTTCTGTGACTCAAGCCAAGCGTCTAAGGCAATAATTTTGCCCTCTTTATAAGTCGGAATCCCTGTCAATTCGCCGGTATATTGACCTTTAACAATTTCAAATTCGCATCCCAAGTAACCGTCGACGTCATGCAAACGGGCGATCGGCTCGATAATGAACGTATTTGTCGCTGAGATTATCAGTGTGTGAAAACCTTCAATTTTATATGCTTGGATGCAGTCGAGAGCCTTGATCTGTAATTGCGGCCGAACGATTTCTTGAACGTACTGATGTCTCCAAGAAGTTACTTGGTCAATTGGGTAGTTTTGCAGCACCTCGCATGCAAACCGCTGGTAGGCGCGTATATCGAGGCATGCATCGAGGTAGTCTTGATAGAACCGTTCGTTGTTCTCGTGATAATAGGCTTCGTCGACCGCCCCAACGTCGATCAGAAATTGATTCCAGCCCTTGTCACTGTCGAATGGAAGTAACGTGTGGTCGAGGTCGAAAATGGCAAGTTGCATAGGATTTGTCTTGTTTAATTTGAGTGATGTATGAAAAGTTGAAAGAATGCGAGGGTTTTTAGGGAGTTTCAAGTCATGATTGATCAGGACGGTTTTCGGCTTAACGTGGGAATTATCCTCGCGCACCCGACCGGCTCTGTTCTATGGGCGAGGCGGTGCGGGGAGGATGCATGGCAATTTCCTCAGGGTGGCATGAAAGCTGGTGAAACTCCTGAAGAGACCATGTATCGAGAGCTTCACGAGGAGCTAGGAATCTCGAGTAATCAGGTATTTGTGTTGGGGCAAACCGCAGGCTGGCTTCGTTATCGGCTACCAAAATCCCTCATTCGGCCCCGTGGCAAAAAAACCTGTGTGGGGCAAAAACAACGTTGGTACTTGCTGGCACTGAATGATCCGTTTATTCAGCCGAATCTTGATGCAACAGATCATCCGGAATTCGATGCCTATCAATGGGTCAGCTATTGGTACCCCTTGGGGCAGGTTATTCCGTTTAAACGGGACGTGTATCGTCAGGCAATGATGGAGCTTGCACCCGCATTACGTTGGTTCGGTCCGATGGCATGCTAGATATTCTTCGGCGTCTTGTTCAGGCGGTGACCGATGCCGCGACTTTGGATGAAGCTCTCACAATTATTGTGACACGCATCAAGCAGACGATGCAGACCGGTGTGTGCTCTGTGTATTTGCTCGATGAATCGACAGATCGTTGGCTTTTAATGGCAACAGACGGCTTAAACCCGGAATCAGTGCGAAGTGCAAGCCTTGCAAGGACAGAAGGCCTTGTCGGTACAGTCGGCAGCCGTGGTGAATTACTCAATCTTGATGATGCCCCGAATCACCCGGCGTTTCGTTTTTTACAGGAAACCGGTGAGGAGATTTTTCAATCGTTCCTCGGTGTTCCAATTGTCCATCAACGCGAAATTCTTGGCGTGTTGGTTGTACAGCAAACAACACAGCGGAAATTCAGTGATGATGAAGAGGCACTGCTCGTCACCGTCGCCGCACAGATCTCAGCCCTGATCGCGCACGCGAAGGTTTCTGGCCGACTGCATCTCAGTAATATTGATGGCGAACAGCCGATTGACGTTCATTTTAAGGGAGTTGCCGGCGTTTCAGGTGTAACCACCGGCACCGCATTTGTGCGTCAGCCACCTGCTAATTTACGGCGAGTCAAGGATGCGAAGACTGACGACCCTGAGCATGAACTTGAGGAGTTCCAAACCGCACTGGGTGAGGTCAAAGCAGAGCTTCGTCAGATTAGCGATTCATTGTCCGAGCATTTAGCGCGTAAAGAGACAGCATTATTTGATACCTATTTAAGGATGCTAGAAGACCACACACTCAGTGGTGAGGTCTGTCAGCGCATCCGGTCGGGGGAGAACGCCCCCACGGCTCTCAAACACGTTGTATCGGATCTGGTTGCACGATTTGAGGCGATGGATGATGCGTACCTCAAAGAGCGGGCGACGGACTTGCTGGATTTAGGACGACGGATCTTAGCAAAGTTGTTGCACGAGCAATCGGAGTCTCTTGATTATCCAGATGACGTCATCCTAGTAGCGGAAGATGTGACGCCTGTTATGCTTGGGGAAGTCCAAACGCATTCGCTTAAGGCGATTGTTTCTGTGAAGGGCTCGGCCAATTCACATGTGGCTATTTTGGCTCGAAGTTTAGGGATTCCCGCGGTCATGGGGGCTGTGGATTTACCGTTGGGCGATATTTCAGGGGCTCACTTGATCGTCGATGGCTGGCGTGGAGAAGTGATTGTTGAACCGTCAGAGCATGTGCTGTCTGAATATCAAAGAGCGCTCGATGACGCTGCAAGTCTTGAAATGGATCTCGAGCAGATTGAATCTGGGATTGCGACGACATCAGACGGTCAGCATGTTCATCTGATGTTTAACGCAGGTCCGTTCGGTGAGTTATCAGAGAGACAGCGAAGCTGGATTGATGGTGTTGGACTCTATCGAACCGAGTTTATTTTTCTGGCGCGATCTCGATTTCCAACAGAGGATGAGCAAGAAAGTGAATACCGAGCTGAGCTGGCAACTTATTCCCCGGCACCAGTCGTGATGAGGACACTCGATATTGGCGGCGATAAAAGTCTTCCCTATTTTTCGATTGAAGAGGAAAACCCATTTTTGGGATGGCGCGGTATTCGTGTCACTCTCGATCATCCGGAAATTTTTCTGACCCAGATTCGAGCCATGCTGCGTGCGAATTCAGGATTTGGCAATCTGCGTATTTTATTACCAATGATTACTACTCTTGAGGAGTTGCGGGCATCAAAGGCACTCATTCAACGCGTGGTTCGGGAAATAACCGCCGAAGGGTACGCAGTTGTGGCTCCACAAGTTGGTGTCATGATTGAAGTTCCAAGTGCTGTTTATATTGCTTCTGAATTGGCTCAAGAGGCTGATTTTCTTTCAGTAGGCTCAAACGATTTAACCCAATACCTGTTGGCTGTTGATCGAACAAATGCGCGCGTTGCCGACATGTTTGATGGATTTCATCCAGCTGTCTTGCGTGCGCTTGAGATGACATCTAAGGCGGGTATTCAGGCAAAAATCCCGGTTGCCTTGTGTGGTGAGATGGCCGGGGACCCCCTGGCGGCAGTCTTATTGGTTGGTCTTGGGTTTAATGAGTTATCCATGTCGTCTGCGGCATTGGCTCAGGTGAAGCGTGCATTAGGTGAGTTCAGCTCCGTGGAATGTCGAATGCTCGCTGAGGAGGCATTAACCCGGGAATCTGGCATCCAAGTCCTCCGGATTGTCGCTCAGGCATTCATGGATAAGCACCTGAATCTGTTGGTACCACCAAATTTGCGCGAATCACTCGAAGTGGGAATTGCGTGACAGAAATATTCCTATACCTGCCCTTGGGTGTTGTCGCAGGTATTCTGGCGGGCCTATTTGGCATTGGTGGTGGGATAATTTTTGTGCCCGTTTTACTCTTGGGCTTTGAATTGCTTGATATGAATCGTGACGTACTGGCACATTTGGCCATTGGAACAAGCCTTGCGTGCGTTGTATTCACTGGATTGAGTTCGACTGTTGCGCATNACAAGAAAGGTGCAGTGATGTGGCCGTGGGTCATTCGTATGGGACCGTTTCTNATCGGTGGTGGCTTGATTGGCGGGTGGACGGCTGATCAGTTACCAGGACANATTCTGATTGTGATACTCGGTACATTTTTGTTGNTGATGTCGTTTCAGTTGTTTATCAAAAATCCGGGTCATTCGGAGGGTGGAACGATTCGGATGCCATCGATTCCGGTATTCGCTTTTNCTGGGACGTTGACGGGNTGGATNAGTTCAATGATGGGTATTGCTGGCGGAGCTTTAANTGTACCGTTTATGACATNCNATGGTGCGCTGGTACGCGACGCGATTGGAACAGCTTCAGCATTCNGTATACCGACNGCATTTGCCGGCNCCATTGCATTTGTCGTTGCAGGTCTCGACCATCCAGGAAGGCCTGATTGGGCATTTGGCTANGTGTATCTGCCGGCACTGATTGGCATTATTGCAACATCCACAGTCTCTGCCCGTTTAGGGGCTCGGCTTGCCCATTCTCTTGACCAAAAATTGCTTNAACGACTGTTTGCGACTTTTCTTGCTGTACTGTCAGCTCGTTTGATTTGGACGTCCGTGGGATGAGTGACTGGATGATTAANCCAGTCGCCCTCGATCTGGGATTTATTCAGATTCATTGGTATGGGTTGATGTANGTGTTCGGTTTTTTGGGTGGGTATGGGCTTGCGATTTATCGGATTGATCGCGGGTTTTTTCCAATCAATNGAGAACAGATGTCTGATTTTTTGAGCTGGATTGCTNTTGGTGTGATCATTGGTGGCCGNGCGGGCTATATGGTCTTTTATCAGCCAGATCGNCTGCTCGATAATCCACTGTCGTTATTCTATGTTTGGGAAGGTGGCATGGCTTTCCATGGTGGGTTGGTTGGCGTGATCGNGTTTACCTGGATTTTTGCTCGNAAGCACCAGATTGCNCCACTTGCTCTCGGTGACGCATTAGCGCCTCTCATTCCGATCGGCTTGGGCTTTGGTCGGCTCGGTAATTTTATCGGTGGCGAGTTGTGGGGTCGACCAACAGATTTACCCTGGGCGATGGTTTTTTCGAAAGCAGATGAACTGGCACGTCACCCGAGTCAGCTGTACCAGTTTGCCCTCGAGGGCGTCGTACTTTTCGTGGTGTTATGGCTATTCTCGTCCAAGCCGCGGAGACGCGGACAAGTGACGGGTCTTTTCTTGTTGGGTTATGGNGTNTTTCGTTTTATGGTGGAGTTTGTNCGCGAGCCGGACTCACATCTTGGATTTATTGCACTGAATTGGATGACGATGGGTCAATTGCTGNCAGTTCCCATGATNGCGATCGGTGTGTGGTTATTGTTCATATGGAAGGAGTCGCCGGGTGCGCGCATATCTTGATTTACTCCAACTGTTATTGGATGGAGGTACCGCGAAGGNCGACCGAACTGGTACAGGGANTTTGAGCCGTTTTGGTCATCAGATGCGATTTAATTTGNATGCGGGCTTCCCCCTGGTGACAACCAAAAAGGTCCATTTGAAATCTGTGATCCATGAGCTTCTGTGGTTCATGCAGGGCGACACCAACACGCAGTATCTTCGCGATCACGGTGTGTCGATCTGGGATGAATGGGCGACAGAGGACGGTGATTTAGGCCCTTTATANGGAGCACAGTGGCGTTCTTGGCCAACTCCNGATGGAGGCACGATTGATCAGTTGACGGAGGTGGTTGAATCCATCAAAGTCCGACCAAANTCNAGGCGTCTTTTGGTCTCTGCNTGGAATCCATCGTTATTGCCTGATGAAAGCCAATCGCCGCNGGACAATGTCCGNGCAGGACGGATGGCGCTNGCTCCTTGTCACACGCTGTTTCAGTTTTACGTTGCTGATAATCAANTGTCATGTCAGCTGTATCAGCGTTCTGCTGACGTNTTTCTCGGGGTGCCTTTTAACATCGCAAGCTACGCATTACTGACACATCTGGTTGCTGANCAATGTGGTCTCGGTGTGGGCGATTTTATTTGGACCGGTGGCGACGTGCATTTGTATCAGAATCATGTCGATCAAGCNNGTGAACAGCTCTCTCGTGAACCTCGGCCNCTACCAANACTCACTTTGCTACGAACACCTGATTCGATTCTGGATTACNGCGAAGAGGATATTGTGNTTGATGGCTATGAACCNCANCCTCATATCAAAGCACCGGTGGCNATATGATACGAACAGCATTAATCGTTGCACGCGCCGATAACGGCGTCATTGGAGTCGATAACCAANTTCCATGGCATCTGCCGTGTGATTTGAAGTACTTCAAGCAAGTCACAATGGGGAAACCGGTTGTGATGGGCCGAAAAACCTTTGAGTCGATCGGGCGTCCACTCCCNGGACGAACCAACGTCGTGATTACGCGCAACGCGATATGGTCGGCACCAGGGACTCGGGTTGTTGGGAGTTTGGCGGATGCATTGANGCTTGCAACAGCNCAGGCGGATCTTGATGGCGCCGATGAGGTGATGGTGATCGGCGGAGCCACCNTATATCGTGAAGCGATTGACCAAGTCGATCGGATGTATGTGACACAGGTACATGNGNCACCCNATGGGGACNCTTTTTTTGAAGCACCTGATCAAGAGAAGTTCACGCGAACTACAGTTGAAGNCCATGCNGGCGATGACGCGTCNCNGGCCCACAGTTACGAGGTCTGGGACCGGGTCTNCCNTTAANTANTCGCCGTCAGTGACTGCTCCAAGACTGGCGGAAGACACTAATCGNGCATACTTTGCAAGAACACCACGNGTTGGCGTTTCTTTTTCCATCGTCCATGATGCTTTCCGACGAGTTAATTCTGAGTCATCAACATCAACGATCAGAGCNTTTGTTTCAGCGTCGATCNTGATCGTATCTCCGTCTTCGAGCAGTCCGATAGGACCGCCGACTGCAGCTTCCGGAGTCACATGGCCAATCACAAAACCATGAGAACCACCGGAGAANCGACCATCAGTGATNAGTGCAANGTCTNTGCCAAGGCCGGCGCCCATGATGGCACTGGTTGGTGAGAGCATTTCCCGCATACCTGGTCCGCCTTTCGGGCCTTCATAACGAATNACGATGACCGAGCCTTTCTCAATTTTCCGATCGAGGATGGCTTGAAGCGCCTCCTCTTCTGAATTGAAGCATCGCGCAGTCCCGGTGAAAGAGAGTCCTTCCTTACCAGAAATCTTTGCAACCGCCCCTTCGGGCGCCAGATTGCCGTAAAGAATTCGGAGATGACTGTCTTTTTTCACTGGGTTTTCGAANGCGCGAACAATGTCTTGTGATTCAGGGTATGGCAANACATCGGCAAGGTTTTCGGCCATTGTTTTGCCGGTACACGTCATNACATCACNGTGCANNAAACCACGGTCGAGTAGCATCTTCATTAGTGGNTGAATACCACCAATCTCAATGAGCTCGCTCATCAGATATTTACCAGACGGCTTAACGTCTGCCAAAACAGGGACCCGTTCACCAATGGTTGTAAAGTCGTCTAGAGTCACATCAATTCCGGCACATTGTGCCATTCCGAGGATGTGAAGAACTGCATTGGTCGAACCTCCCAGCGCAATGACGACGGTAATGGCATTTTCAAATGACTTTTTACTCACAATATCCGATGGCTTGAGATCCATCTCGATCATTCGCATGACAGCTGCGCCTGCTCGTTCACAGTCGTCTTTTTTGTCGCTTGAGACTGCTTCTTGAGCAGATGAATTTGGCAGTGATAAACCAAGCGCTTCAATTGCGCTTGCCATGGTGTTTGCGGTGTACATCCCACCACAAGAGCCAGGTCCTGGGATCGCTGTTTTTTCGACGGCAATTAACTGTGAGTNATCAATCGTACCAGCCNCGCGTTGCCCNACAGCCTCGAAGACCGACACAATATCTCGACGCTCTTCGCCTGGTTTAATGGTTCCACCATAAACAAAGACCGATGGGCGATTCAGTCGAAGCATTGCCATGACGCAAGCCGGCATATTTTTNTCACAACCGCCGATCGTGACGACACCATCGAATCCTTGGCCTGCAACAACAGTTTCGATCGAATCACAAATCACCTCGCGGCTGACAAGTGAGTAACGCATGCNAGGTGTACCCATACTGATACCATCGCTGACAGTGATGGTATTGAAGACGACAGCNTTTGCGCCGGCGGCATTGGCACCCGCTNCCGCATGATCAGCAAGTTCGTTGATGTGCATATTGCAAGGAGTCACCATGCTCCATGTACTGGCGATACCGATCTGTGGCTTTTTGAAATCGTCATCACCAAAGCCCACCGCACGTANCATGGCGCGCGAGGGAGTTTGTGCGAGTCCATCAACAATAACNGACGAATAAGGGCGACGTTTGTCGGTCATAGTGGGTCCTATAGTTCTTTCTTCAGAATNAGCGAATTTCGCTGAAAGTTATACAAAGCCTGCCGATTTGCGGGTAAAGCTTCAATTGATGACATCACAAAGCCGCGCTCTTTGAACCAGTCGCTTGCTTGCGTTGTTAATACAAAAAGATGTTCGATAGANAGCATACGTGCTTGCTCTTCAACATGCTCCAACAATTTGCTGCCGATTTGTTGTTCGGATATCGCATGGTCAACTGCCAAGGCTGCCAGTTCCGCGCATTGTTGATCGAGCGGATAGAGTGCTGCAGATCCGAGGATGCGACCATCTTGCTCAATCACACAGAAGTGATCGATCTCTGCTTCCAGCTTACCGCGAGAACGTTGCACCAAGGCTCCACGTTCTTCCATCGGAGCCAGTAAATGAATCAAACCAGGCAGGTCATCAACGCGGGCTTGCCGGACAGGCGCCGTGGGCTGTGAAGCGATCAGGGTGCCGTTTCCATCCGTTGTCATCAACTCCGTTAATATTGCACCATCGATTCCTGCGCCAAGCAGATGGCACCGGTTCACTCCTCCACGGATGGCACGCTCAGCGGCATCAAGTCTACGCTGTATTTCTTCGTTTTGATGCGCGCGTGTGGTGCCGACTAGTGCCAACGCGAGTTCCGAGATCCGTTCATTGTGTGCATCAATACAGTGTGGCGTGCTACCCATCAGAATCAGTTTATCGGCATTCAAGGCGACGGCTGTTTCTGCTGCGACCTCTTCGCTTGCGAGATTATAAAGTTCCCCCGCTGGGGAGTGCGAAAGATGATCAAGGTAGACAATTGAGCCGATTTCTAATTGACGACTTATCCCTGATGCATCAATCCGCCGAATCGATCCAGTGAATTGATGGTTCACACCTTCATGAATACCCAAGGGCTTTGCTGAAATAAAATTTCCTGACATCAATGAAGATTGGCCGTGGTTTCTATGTTGAGCGCGCATAAACAAACCGCGGAATGTCAGTCGGATTTGACTGACCAATTCGACGATGCGTTTGAGGAGCGCCTGATCCGTGATACGACGATGGCCATGAAAGGCACTCTGTAATCCTTGTTCACTAATGTACGAGTCGATGGCATGCCGTGTACTCTGTATCAGAACAAGGTGAACGCCTAGTGCGTTGAGCAGGACTAGATCTTCCACCAAACGACTCATGGTGGATTCGGTCTGGTCGGAATCTGATAGCAAAACGACAAAGGTTTTGCCCCTGAATTGCTCAATGTAAGGTCCGGCTTCACGAAGCCATGCGACTAAGGGCTGTGTTTGAATGGTTAAACTCCTCTTCTCACAGGGAATTGTGCGATGAATCGGGCATCAACTCCAGATACGATTGAACTCGAGCTCAAATTGGGATTGCGAGATTGCGACCCGTCAAGAGTATCTGATGCGCTGCATTCCGTTTTGGGTCGAGTGATTCCAAGGCATACAGCTGTGCTACAAAACGTCTACTTTGATTATAAAGGATTATTACACCGGACTGGTGTCGCCATCCGCACGCGCTCTGTGAATGACTTTCATGAAATGACTGTGAAGATGAGAGAGCCCGACGAAGGAGGTTTGTCGCAACGGCGTGAGTGGAATTTTCCAATCGATACTCCTTCGCTGGATTATGTTCATCTTGAGAGTTTGGATCTTCCGGTGTCTGTCGTTTCGGTAATACAGGACCGGTTACTTGATGTCGTATTTCAGGATGCCTTTGAGCGCACGGATTGGCATGTCACAGAAGAAAATTGTGATGTGATGATGTCCTTAGACCTTGGCTCTGTCCAAGTTGACGGTCGTGAGTCTCAAGTATCGGAATTGGAGCTTGAACTGCTCTCAGGAGAAGTCGAGCGGTTAATATCACTCGGCTGTGAGGTATCTGAGTGCTTACCCGCATTTATGGGTGTGATCTCAAAAGCAGAGCGAGGTGATCGATTGATTCGCAACGCTAACCCGATGGACGACCCGATCGCCGGGACTCAAGAGCATTGGCTTTATTGGTTGAGCCGTGCATTGGATCCGTTATCTGGGCCGGCTCCAGATGAAGCGATTCGGGCATTGCAAGCGGTCGGTGATCATGAGGCCATTGCTCGCTATTACGATGGTTTGAAACGTGGGGATCTTCCANAAGGACTTGCCCGTTGGATGATCATGNAATCGTTGGAGTCAATGAATGCAGGCAGTTGAGTACTCACAGTTTTTAAAACGTTGGGTTGAAAAGTTTGATCCTGAACAAGCGTGGTTGCGAGACTCCGGTGCAACGCCACCAACGGCTTCTGCAATACAGGCCTCCTGCCAACAGCTAGTTACAGCCAGCACACACGAATTCGATCGTGAAGCTCGATTATTGAGAAATCAAACGCAAGCCGGTCTGATTTATCGATTATTAAATGGAGTTGACTCATTTGAGGACACGGTCCGAGTGGCTACTCAAATGGCTGAGGCTGCCCTGGAAGCCAGTCTTTCACATCATCGAGTCATTCTTGAACAAGCCTTTGGTGTTCCGTCAAATCCAGCATTCACCATTTTGGGTTTGGGTAAATTAGGTGGACGGGAACTGAACTTATCATCTGACGTCGACATTTTCTGCATCTTTGCGGAGGACGGCGAAACATCCGGTCCACGCGCACGGGATCATGGCGATTATTTCACTGGTCTGACCCAACAATTGGCAAAATCGCTCGATGCACTGACTGTTGATGGATTTGTCGAACGTGTCGATCAACGGCTGAGACCTTGGGGCTCTGCAGGCCAGCTTGCGATCCCAGTCGTTGCTTGTGAAGACTATTATGAGGTGCATGGTCGGGAATGGGAGCGTTTTGCACTTCTCAAAGCGCGACCGGTCGCTGGTGATCTGGAGTTGGGTCGTACGCTGTTAAGATCACTCAAGCCATTTTTGTATCGGAAATACCTCGATTTTGGGGTGTTTGAATCAATTCGCGACCTGAAATCAAAAATTGAGGCAGAAGTGCGCCGTCATGGCCGCGATAAGAATGTCAAAGTCGGCCGCGGTGGGATCCGTGAAGTCGAATTTATTGTTCAAGCGATGCAGCTGTTGCGTGGAGGCCAGATTCCGAGCTTACAAGTCACTGGATTTCTCGATGCCCTATCGACTCTGATGACAGAGGCCATCATTAGCCAGAATGATGGCTTGCAACTCAAACAAGACTATTTGTGGCTTCGCTACGTCGAACACGTGATCCAAGCTGAAAATGATCAGCAAACACAGGAATTACCAACCGATTGTGGGCCGTTGGCTGCTGTGATGGGCTTTGAGTCAGCCGACGGCTTTGAACGGAAACGTCGAGAAGTCACTGATCGAGTTCATGAGGCGTTTGTCTCTTTTATGCGGGTCGAGAAGTCACAAGCAATGGCTGAGGCTTCTATCAAAGACGAGGTCCAAGAGTGTTTGGATTCATTCCTCGAAGATCCAGTGTGCGACCGTCTCGAACCGATTGCGCGCTCTCGACTGACAACACTGTTGGATCAACTAGGACCCGAATTAAGTGCTTATCCGATTGACGTGACAGAACGGATGCTTCGATTCATCTCGACCTGTACCCGACGAAGCGTGTATCTATCCCTGTTATCCGAGAATCCGGCAACACGCGCGCGCATGCTCGATATTTTGGATCGATCATCCTGGGTCACTGAGCGTCTGATTGAGATGCCGGCTCTGTTGGATGAGCTGCTCACGCTCGATGCGAGCGACGCCGAGATGTCGCGTGAGGCAATTGGTCAGGAATTATCAATGCGTCTGCAAAGAGTCGATCCAGATGACCCAGAACGCCTGACTGAAGTGCTCGTCCAGTTTGCTCACGGTCTTGCATTCCGAGTCGCAGTATTTGAGATCCGCGGTGAGATTCCATTAATGCGCGTATCCGATCAGTTGACCTGGATTGCCGAGGCAGTGGTTTCCGAAGTGCTGCATTACGCCTATCGGGAAGTTGCCAACAAGCATGGCCATCCGGTGGTCAATGCAACTGAAGGTGACAATTGGCTCGGTTTATCGGTTCTTGGGTACGGCAAATTAGGTGGCTTGGAAATGAGCTACGGTTCAGACCTTGACCTGGTGTTTGTCCATGGCATCGATTCCGAGCAGATTACAGATGGCGATGTCGCGATTGAGGGTGGTCTTTTCGTTAATCGTGTCGTGCGTCGTGTCATTGCGCTGATCGAGACGAATACGCGATTTGGACGCTTATATGAAATCGATACGCGACTCAGACCATCCGGTCGCTCTGGCTTGATGGTTGTCGGCCTTGATGCGCTGAAGAAATATCTCGATGAGTCGGCTTGGACCTGGGAGTTACAGGCGTTTGTCAGGGCACGACCGGTTGTCGGAGATCGACTCTTGAATACTAAACTTGAGACACTTCGTATCGAGATTTTACGAAATGCCCGTGAGCCAACCGAATTGTTAAACGATGTTGTTGAAATGCGGGAAAAAATGCGTGCGCACCTTGGGAGTAGAGCGGGTGATGTCGGTTTTGATTTAAAGCACGATCGGGGAGGTATCGTTGATATCGAATTTATGGTGCAATATAAAGTTCTAGCACATGCGGAAACACACCCAGAGCTTGCGACTTATACGGATAATATCCGACAGCTCGATGGACTTTCGGATTCAGGGTGTATTTCAACAGTAGATGCAGATGCGCTGAAAACAGCTTATGTCCGCTATCGGACGTTGAACCATGAGGCAATCTTAGCCGGTCGCAAAGGCCGTGTTGAATTTGCAGAGGTTGAGAACGAACGGCAGTCGGTTGAGAGTCTGTGGGCGCAGTGGATGTCTTCTTGAATTGATTGGAAATAAAAATGCAGCCGAACTTTGCTGATCGCGATGGATTAATTTGGTTTGATGGTGAACTCAAGCCATGGCGGGATTGCCAGACCCACGTCCTCACACACACTTTGCATTATGGCCTCGGGTGTTTCGAGGGAGTCCGTGCCTATCAAACAGCTGAGGGTGCAGCGATCTTCCGTTTGCATGATCACACCCGACGACTTTTTGATTCAGCAAAAATTCTCGGCATGAATATTCCATTTTCGATGGAGGAAATTGATGCGGCACAAAAAGCCGCTGTTGCGTCAAACGATTTGGACCATGCCTATTTAAGACCAATGGTTTTCTATGGCTCCGAAGGAATGGGATTGCGAGCAGACTCACTCAAGACACACGTAATCGTCGCTGCCTGGGCGTGGGGCTCNTACATGGGTGAAGAGAATCTGAAGCGTGGGATTAAGGTCCGTACTTCGAGTTATATGCGCCACCATGTGAATATCACGATGACCAAAGCAAAAGCGAATGGGAACTACATGAACTCGATGCTTGCATTGCAAGAGGCACTGACTGGCGGTGCAGATGAGGCATTGTTATTGGATCCAGAGGGTTATGTTGCTGAGGGATCCGGTGAAAACTTCTTTATCGTTCGTGATGGTGTGATTTATACCCCTGAGCTGACCAGCTGTTTGGATGGGATCACGCGGAAAACCATCTTCATCCTCGCTAAAGATCAAGGTCTCGATGTTGTTGAAAAACGGATAACCCGTGATGAGGTCTTGATCGCAGACGAGGCGTTTTTTACGGGAACCGCAGCCGAGGTGACACCGATTCGAGAGCTTGATTCACGGCTGATTGGTGCGGGGTCTCGAGGACCAATTACAGAAACGCTACAGTCAGATTATTTCGATGCCGTGCACGGCCGGAGTGAAAAGTTCAGCGAGTGGGTCACACTCGTTAAGGACTGAGTGATGCCAACCTTAGTGGTTGGCCCGAATTGGGTCGGCGACATGATCATGGCGCACGGATTGATTTCATTTTTGAAGTCCAAGCGGCCAGATGACCCGATTCATATGCTCGCACCCAGTTGGAGTTTGGAGGTCGCGCGGAGAATGCCTGAAGTTGATCAGGTCATTGAACTTCCGTTCGATCATGGTGAGCTGAAATTAAAGGAACGATGGGCATTCGCTCGGAAGCTTCGCTTTTCTCGCTATCATCGCTCGTTCATTCTTCCCAATTCCCTCAAATCGGCACTGATCCCAGCGATGGCAGGTATTCCTCGCCGAATCGGATGGCGAGGGGAGTATCGGTACAAGTTACTGACCGACCTGCGAATTCTGAACGAGGTTCGATTCCCGCGAATGATTGATAGGTATATGGCACTTGGTTTTCCGGCAAACCTTGCGCTGTCAGCGAATCAATTACCTGAAGCCCCCCTATTTCCGCGTTTGACCACAGACCCAGCATCACAGGATCGTCTGGTGACTGCGCATGGACTGGATCGATCTCGGCTAGTTGCTATTTGTCCTGGGGCTGAATTTGGACCTGCCAAGCAATGGCCAATTGATCATTTTTCCGATCTAGTGACGCGCTTAATTGATGATGGGTACCAGATTGTCTTGTTGGGCTCACCTAATGATGCAGACGATAGTCGGCGATTAACTGATCAGATTGAGGAATCAAAACGAGAGAGCCTGGTCAATCTTGCAGGTTTGACGTCAATCCCTGAGGCAGTTGACGTTATTGAGTTGTCAAAAGCCGTTGTGACACATGATTCTGGTTTGATGCATGTGGCTGCAGCCACAGGTCGTCCGTTAGTTGCATTGTTTGGACCGTCTTCACCAGAGCATACGCCGCCTCTCAGTGAGATGGCAGTGACTTTGACGCATCCTGTGCCCTGCCATCCGTGCTTCGAAAGAGAGTGTCCCTTAGAGCATCAGGCATGCTTGTCTGAGCTTTCAGTTGATGAGGTCTTCGACGCGGTATCGCAACAAATTCAGCGGATTGCCTAATGCGTGTTTTGGTGGTGAAAACATCCTCAATGGGTGATCTTGTCCACACACTGCCAGCATTGACTGATGCAACTGAGGCGCTCTGTGATATTCGATTTGATTGGGTGTGTGAGCCTGCCTTTGCTGAAGTCCCCCACTGGCACCCGTCTGTCGGAGATGTTCTGGCGATTCCATTACGACGGTGGAAAGGAAAGCTTCACCGCCTGCTTTTCTCCAATGATTTCGCTGCGTACAAACAAGCCCTCAGTGCGGAGCGATACGATGCCGTGATTGACGCTCAAGGGTTACTGAAGAGCGCATTTTTAATTACCCGTTTTACCGATGGGCCAAAGCATGGATTTGATCGTCGGTCGGTAAAAGAAGGTTTGGCAGCGAGTGTTTATGATGTGAGGCATCGCGTAGATCGCTCGAAACATGCCATATCGAGGACGCGTGAACTTTTCGCTCATTCACTCGGTTACACCCTTCCAGAGACGGATCCAGATGCGTCGATTGACCTGAGTCGACCACAAGAGCCCACAGATCGTCTGGTGCTGGTGACTCAGACAAGTCGGCAGGCTAAATGTTGGACAATTGATGGATGGAAAGCCGTCATCGAGGACGCACTTCCACAGTTTTCCGACATTGTCCTACCCGTTGGTGGTGATGTTGAATTTGCAGCAGTGTCGGAAATGACTCAAGGATTGCCGGTACGGATTTTGAATCAAGCCTCCTTGAGTGACGTTGCGTTTGAGATTTCAAATGCCCGTGCAGTGGTTTCGGTTGACACTGGTCTTGCGCACGTTGCTGACGCACTGGATATCCCCATGCTTGCGTTGTATGGGCCNACGAAGCCGGGTCTCGTGGGGCCTGTTTCTGAGACGTCACAGATTCTCAAAAGCTCGACAGGACAAATGTCTGATCTCAACGCATCTGACGTGATGGAATGGGTTAGTCAGATTGATACAGTGTCTGCCGCGTAAGGTCTGGGTTTGTTTTAAATCGTTTGTGCATCCACATGTATTGGGACGGATGCTTTTTCAGGGCGCCTTCAATGCGTTGATTGAGTAGGCTCGCATTCTCGACTTCATCCGCAACCGGATAATCATCGGGCATCTGGACAAATGCGACTTGATAGAGACCATTATAGTCGCGGTGGAGGTCAAGGAAAATACTGACTGCGCCAGACATTCGAGCGAGTCGAGCTGGTGTTGTCACAGTACAGGCAGGCCTGCCAAAAAACGGGGCGAAGACAGAGCCTTTTGGCCCCATGTCTTGATCGGGTCCAAACCACACCACGTCACCTTGTTTTAAGTGTTTAGCGATATCGCGTAATGCACGGACGTCGACCAATTNGGCATAGCGTGCACGTCCACGACACACCGCTTGATCAAACATGGGATTATCGTTGGGGCGATAACTCACGACGAATCGACCGGCGACGGCATGCATCAACGGGGCGACCAGATCCAACATACTGTAGTGTGGGCAAAGCAATAAAACGCCTCGACCGTCTGTGTTGGCTTGTTCGAGTAGCTCCTGGCCTGATACATGGATTTTGTCGCTAATAAAGTTGATTGGCCGATGCCAAGACCATGCGGTCTCCGTTAATCCGATTCCATTTTGTTCAAAGCAGGCTTTGACGAGATTCCGCTGTTCGGACGGATCCAACTCCGGGAAGCAGACAGCAATATTTCGTTCACAGACAAGACGCCGATTCTTTGCTGTGTGGAACATCAACGTCCCAATCAGGCGGCCGATAGCCATTCCGAGCCTTGGTGGCAGTGCGGCTAAGAGTCGAATGAAGCCAAGTCCCAGCGGAACGAGAGAATTGCCCATGTGTAATCCGGTTGGGTTCATTGATGAAGCTCGGTACTATAACAAGCTTCGAATCATTAGAGAGATCTTCTGTGTCACATATCTTTTCCGCATCGCGAGTTTTAGTCGTTGGAGATGTCATGCTTGATCGGTACTGGCATGGTGATGCAGGCCGGATCTCCCCCGAGGCTCCTGTTCCGGTTGTTCGGGTCACTCACGATGAAGCACGTCCAGGTGGGGCTGCAAACGTTGCCTTGAATTTATCGTCACTGGGTGCTCAAGTGACTTGTGCTGGCCTTGTGGGCCATGACTCTGATGCAGATTTACTGGAACAGACGCTGACAAACCATAATGTGATGCCACTGTTAACACGTGTTGACCACAGAACCATCACAAAACTGCGGGTTTTAAGCCAAGCACATCAAATGATTCGCCTCGATTTTGAGACACCATTTGATGCATCACATGCAGAGGCGCTCGCTCAGTCGATGTCTCTTGATGGAATCACGGCAGTTGTCTTAAGTGACTATGCAAAAGGTAGCTTGGACCCCCGTTTACTGATTCAAAAAGCACGCGCACTCAAGATTCCCGTAGTTGTTGATCCGAAGGGTACTGGCTTTGAGCGATACCGAGGAGCGACCTTGCTGACGCCGAATCGCACGGAATTCGAGGCTGTCTGTGGTGCCTGGGCTAACGATCAGGAGTTGGCTGAAAAAGCTCGGAAACTCATTAATGAACTGGATATCGACACAATCTTGGTCACGCGTTCTGAACAGGGAATGACGTTGATTGCGCGAGATGGATCTGTGCATCAATTTGCGGCGACAGCTCGCGAAGTGGCTGACGTCACAGGTGCTGGTGACACCGTGATCGCGACGGTTGCTGCGGGGCTTGGTTCGGGGATGAGCATGGCTGAATCCGCTGAATTGGCAAATCGAGCGGCCGGAATTGTTGTGTCAAAACTTGGAACGGCAACTGTCAGTGGTGGAGAGTTGGAAAGAGCTTTGTCGGTTGATCATGGCATTTTCGATCGCGCAGAAGANGCAGCCGCTTGGGCTGAACAATGCCGTGCTCAAGGTGAGAAAGTTGTGATGACCAATGGTTGCTTTGATATCCTGCATGCCGGTCATGTCGCCTATTTAAAAGAAGCAGCTTCGCTTGGCGACCGTTTGATTGTTGCTGTGAATTCAGACGCGTCAGTTGCTCGTTTAAAAGGCCCTGAGCGTCCCGTGAATACCATCGAACGGCGTTTGCAAGTCCTTGCGGGGCTCGGTGCCGTGGACGCCTTGATCGCATTTGCGGATGACACACCGATTCCATTAATTGATGTGGTTCGACCTGATGTTCTTGTGAAGGGCGGTGACTACAAATCGATCGAGGAAGTGGTTGGCTACGAGCATGTGTTGGACTACGGCGGGGAGGTCAAAGTGCTCGGTGAAGTGGCTAATTTATCGACCAGCCACTTGATTGCAAAGATTCGTCAGACGGATTCTGACTCAACCAATTGACAGAGCGTGTGCATCATTAGGATGTGGCATTCCTGAATACGCGCNGTATTCGTTGACGGTGCGGCTAAAACGTAATCAGCAATTGCTTGCATCGCGCCACCTGGCCTGTCGCCAACTAATGCCACTGTTCGAATGCTTTTGCTTTGAGCAACCTTCATTGCTTTGACGACATTCTTTGAATTGCCACTAGTTGAGATGCCGATGAGTAAATCACCGGATTGTCCGAGGCCTTCAACTTGTCTCGAGAACACTTGGTCATAGCCGTAATCGTTACCGATGGCTGTAAGAGCCGATGTATCTGTGGTGAGTGCAATCGCGGCCATTGACNCACGTTCTTTTTCGAAGCGACCGATTAGTTCTGCTGCAATATGCTGGCTATCGGCTGCTGATCCCCCGTTACCGCAGAGCATAATTTTATGGCCNGCTTTAATCGTTGATGACGCGACGCCTGCGACTTCGAGAAGTTCTTCCAAACGTTTGGTGTCATTGATCAGTGTTTGCTTGGTATCAATGCTTGCCTGGAAGGTGGCTTTGATTGCGTCTAGGCTCATTGTTGGATCTCTGTTGGGAGTGCAAGACAGTTATNGCGCAGATGCACAGGATTAATGGTGCCAATAATAGCGGAAGTGATGTTTGGGTGCCCGAACAAGTCTTTAAAAATTTCAGGGATGGATGTTGTTAGATGGCCGCTTCCGAGGGCTTTCTTGACCAATAACCCCGCACCATATCGCTCTGCTTCAGCGATGAGCGGTTTTTCATCTTGAGTTTCAGGGTTCAGTGTAATCATCAGGCAATCCGCTCCCTGATCCAGAGCGTGGCGTCCACCCTCCACTGTTTTACCTGATAACCCGACCGCCTGAATGAGTCCTTGGTCTCGCGCTTTGATCAAGGTTTGGAGCGCACCTTGATTCAGGTGTTCGATATCCCTCCCATCAGAGTGCAATAACACTACATCTAAACGGTTACGATTCAAGCGTTGAAGACTTTGTTCTAAGCTCTTGAGAATCGCGATTTCTGAGAAGTCGTAATGACTTCCTGTGTCAGGATCGTAGGTTTCACCAACTTTTGTGATGATACGAAAATCGCAAGCGAGCTCTGGTAGTAACTCACCGAGCCGCGTTTCAGAGGCGCCATAGGCAGGCGCTGTGTCAAGACAGTTGANNCCTAATTCTGACGCAAGTGTCAGGAGTTCAATGATCTCGTGGTCGCTTGGCAATTCAAAATCGGTCGGATATTTCACATCTGTATTCCGGCCGATTTTGACGGTACCCAAGCCAATCGGACTGAGCTCGAGCCCGGTTTGTCCGAGTGGTCGATGAATCATACCCATGGGTAATGCCCTTCTGGNGCTTTTGACCACTGTGGCAGTGTTGCAGGTTTTGAATCTCCACNAAGAAGCGGCAGGATTTGGTCGGCAAGTGCAGGTGCAAGTGCGAGCTTGGTTGGCCACGCTACAATCAGGTTGTTTGATTGACAGACGAATGCGGTATCAGGCCGATTTCCTTCANGTGTACGGGGCTCTGCTCGGTTGACCCGAAAAACGTGCGTTGATTCCACATTGGGTTCAAGCCAGCAAAGTGCTTCTGACACAGCGCGCTTCGCATTTGAGCACACCCTGTTGTCATCTTGCGTGACTCCGTCTTCGGCAAGTTGTCCGCCTAAATACAGATATTGCGCCCCATCAAAATCATGGGTCGAGACGGTGAGTTTGGGCTTGCTGCCACGTCCGAGTTGGTGACCGAATACTTTTGGAATGGGTTGTACAAGTTTGCAGACAACCATTGCAAGCGGACGTCGTTGCATGGCCGGATACTCTCCGGGAAGCTCGGATAACAGCGCTTCTGCTCCTTCACCAGCAGTCAAAATGACGTCCCCATGGATCTGACCAGCAGTTGTTTCGACCCCAACGACTTTGCTGTTTTGCATCAGCAGCTGNGTGACCTCNGTTTGGAAGATCTGTCCATCCAAGATCTCTGCAAATGCATGCACCAATGTATCGAGCTTTAACACCGGTTCTGACAATCGATACAGATGGCCTTTGAAATTCGGATGATTGAATGCCGCCTCGGATTGTGGATCAACGCGTTTCATACGNGATCGCATGGCTTTGCTTGCGAAGAATCCCAAAAGGTTCGCAGCAATTGATTCGACANACCATAACAACTGATCTTCTCGTTCGAGTTGAACGTGGCTTAAGTCGACTGTTCCCTCGCCTTGCAAAGCCTGTTTCCAGCGCGCGGGCATGGCACCAATTTCACTGGCTGCTTTGGTTAATAATCCATCAAGTGCATACTTAGTGCCGCCATGAATCATGCCTTGGCTTGCCAGGGTTTGACCTTGGCCAAGCGCGTTTTTTTCGATAACACAGCATGGAATGTTGCGAGCTTTCAGTTCAGCTGCTAGCCAGAGACCTGAAATTCCGCCACCGACGATGATTTTCATGCAGGCATGCTAGCATCTTCAATTATGGGACGACATCTGTATTCACTGCTCTTGNTACTTTGCACACCACTTCTGATTGCGCATGTGGTGANGAAGTATCGTCGAGAACATCANGATCCGATGGTGGGNCTTCGACTCGGGGCGCACGTACCTGATCAGATGNATGGCTGCGTCTGGATTCATGCCTGTAGTCTTGGAGAGGCAAAAGTTGGAGTNGAGCTTGCGCGAGCACTCATAAAACATGACGNGTCACTTCATATCTTTATGACGGCGACGACACCNGCTGGACTCGGNGTTTTGGCTCAGAGTGAATTCGTGAGCCACGTNTTTCCTTGGGACTTTTCTTGGATTTGGTCTCGTTGGTTATCCAGACTTCGCCCGAGGGCNTTGATCGTTATTGAGACNGAACTTTGGCCTAATTTGATTGCCGCATGCTATCGGGCTGCTGTTCCTGTGATTCTCGCGAATGGACGGCTNAGTGATCAATCAGTTCGCGGATATCAGCGGTTTNGTTGGGTATCGCGNCCAATGTGGTCTCAGGTTTCACGNGCGCTGATGCAATTTGAAGGTGACGCCNACAATGCGCATAGTGTGGGGNTNNCGGTCCATGNNATTTNTGAAGTTGGATCCATTAAGCTTGACCAATCTGCTCCTCAAATTTCTCGAGAACGAGCGAATCAAATCAATGATTGGAAACGAGGCCATGTCCTAGTCTGCCTGATGAGTAGCCATGCTGATGATGACTTGCTCTTTGTCTCCTGGGCTCGGCAACACCCCGAAATACGATTATTGATCGTGCCGCGACACCCTGTTCGAGGATCTGAGATCAAGACGTTGGCAGATGCTCAAGGGGTCCACGCATCGCAGGTATCTGTTGAGATTCAAGACAAGGCTCAAATCTTGATCGGTGACACCTTTGGAGATATGGGAGCATATCTTTCTGAGTCTGATGTGATTGCGATTGGGGGCAGCTTTTCCGGAAAGGGCGGTCAAAACCCGATTGAGCCCGCGCTGATGAGTAAGCCGCTTGTTGCGGGGCCATCCATGCACAACTTTCAGGCGATCAGTGCTGGTTTAGAGGCCGCAGGTGCTCTGCTACGCACAGACGCTGAGCATCTCTCTCAATCCATTGATGNGGCATTNGCGACAGCTCAAGNNATGGGGCAGGCCGCGNGTGCTTGGGTTGACGCAAATCGCGGTTCGACCGTACTTCAAGTGCAGGCGATTTTGGCAGTAATCGCTGCGCGTTAGCGCCTAGCTAAACGCGCTTTTGCNCGCGCGGCCGCTTCTCGCACTTGATTGGGNGCTGTTCCGCCAATGTGATCNCGTGCATTCACAGACCCTTCGACGGTCAACACCTCAAATACATCATCGTGGATCAGATCACTGAATGCTTGGAGTTCTGCGAGATCCATTTCCGAGAGATCGCGCTTGGTTTGGACACCAAGGGCAACTGCTTGCCCAACGACTTCATGGGCATCACGGAACGGTAAGCCCTTGCGGACCAAGTAATCAGCCAGATCTGTGGCTGTTGAAAACCCACGGATTGCAGCGTCTTTCAAAATGTCTTGATTGACCAGTAATGACGGCATCATATCGGCAAAAGCGCGAAGTGATCCGAGCAATGTATCTGCGGCGTCGTATAGCGGCTCTTTGTCTTCCTGATTATCTTTGTTGTAGGCGAGTGGTTGCCCTTTCATCAAAGTGAGTAAGCTCACGAGGTGGCCAAACATGCGCCCTGATTTGCCGCGGACAAGTTCAGGCACGTCGGGATTTTTTTTCTGTGGCATGATCGAACTACCCGTACAAAACTTGTCAGGTAGATCGACAAATTGCCAGGCGGTCGAATTCCAGTTGATGAGTTCTTCTGAAAACCGTGACAGATGCATCATGACGATGCTTGCGGCGCTCAAAAACTCGATACCGAAGTCGCGATCAGACACAGAGTCAAGACTGTTTTCTGTGGGTTTGTCAAACCCAAGAAGCTCGGCTGTGCGCTCGCGATTAATCGGATAGCTGGTGCCAGCAAGCGCTGCTGCACCAAGCGGACATTGGTTCATCCGCTGTCTGCAATCAAGCAAGCGACCCGCATCGCGCTCGAGCATTTCATTCCATGCGAGCATGTGGTGCCCAAAAGTNACGGGCTGTGCCGCTTGAAGGTGTGTGAAACCAGGCATGATNGTGTCTGCTTCACGCTCAGCTAAGGCGATCAAACCCTTNTGGAGGCGAGACAACTCAGATACAGCNTGATCAATGGTTCCCCGCAGCCACAGNCGGATGTCGGTGGTGACTTGGTCATTTCGAGAACGGCCTGTATGAAGTTTTTTCCCGGTGTCGCCGATTAGGTCGATGAGTCGTGATTCGACATTCATATGCACATCCTCACGCGCAATGGACCATGTGAATTGCCCTGATTCAATTTCAGTTTCNATCTGGCGCAGGCCTTCGATGATGGTTTGAAGTTCTTTGTCGGTCAGGATTCCCTGTTCAGCGAGCATTGTGGCGTGCGCGATCGATCCTTGAATATCTTCGCGTGCCATGCGTTGGTCGAATTCGATGGATGCAGTGAATGCTTGGACGAACGCATCGGTGGATTCCGAAAAACGGCCGCCCCAAAGCGCTTTGGGCGTTTCCTGACTCATAGAGACTCCTTCTGTAGGCATCCAGTATACTTGGTGAAACAAAGGACCACACATGCAAAAAACATTAACTATCGCAACAAGGAAGAGTCCATTGGCTCTTTGGCAGGCTTATCACGTTCGTGATCGTCTTCAAGGGCATTTTCCCGAGCTGACAATTGAGCTCNTGGAAATGACTACGCAAGGTGATGAGCGGCTCNATGTGTCGTTGACCAAAATTGGAGGTAAGGGTGTCTTCGTTAAAGAATTAGAGACAGCGCTGTATGACGGGCGCGCAGATCTTGCTGTCCATTCTTTGAAAGACGTACCGATGGAGCTTCCCNGNGGTCTGNANTTGTGTTGTTTAACAGCACGTGAGACACCNACAGATGCTGTGGTCCATCGCTCTGGGACTCAAGCTTGGGATGGTTTTGCTGATATNCCTCAAGGTGCACATCTTGGNACCTCAAGTTTGAGGCGTATCGCCCAAATTCGTGCACTACGACCCGATCTAAAACTCTCGCCAGTCCGAGGTAATCTGGGAACACGCTTGAAGAAACTCGATTCAGGTGAATTTNATGGGCTTGTGCTGGCATCGGCTGGTCTAAAACGCCTTGAATTAGGTGATCGCATCGCATTTGAGACGGCGCCAGAGGAGATTTTACCCGCATGTGGCCAGGGCATTCTTGGAATTGAGATCCGCGAAGATGATTCGGCAACCCGAGANATTGTGATGACATTACAAGATGCCGAGGGTGAAACTGCTGGCCGGGCGGAACGTGCATTGAATCGCCATTTGAACGGTGGTTGTCAGGTGCCGATTGCGGCCTATGCAATCGAGCGTGACGGACAGCTATGGCTACGCGCATTGGTTGGTTCAGCTGATTGTGGAACGCTGCTGAAAGCAGAGGGTGTCGGTGAGCTCGACGATGCTGAGAGCCTCGGTATTCGCGTTGCAGAAGATCTGGTTTCGCAAGGTGCGAGAGTGCTTCTCGCTCAAGCGGGTTTGTAATTGAAACTTTGGCTCAATCGGCTTCCTTCTGCGTTTCCACGAGTCGCTGATGCGTTCGTTGATGCCGGGTTTGAGGTGATTGCTCTTCCATGTGTCCAGTCCTACCCGCTGGATGTCTCGTTGGATTCAGCGATTGTCGATTTTGACTGCTTTGATCATGTTGTTGTGACCTCTCCCGAATCTGCGCGATTATTGATTGATGCAGTGGCATCAAAGTGGGCACAGTGGCCAGCTAAGCAACAATTTTGGGCAGTGGGTGTTGGAACATCAGAGTTGCTCAAGGACGAATCGCATTCAGTGAGGACCGCCTCGAGTCCAGGCTCTAAATCACTGATGCATTTGATGCGTTCTGAGATTCTTCCAGAGAGTCAAATCTTAGTTGTCAGTGGCAAAGGTTCGGGGCGTCAATTTGACCAACTGAATTCCGTGTTAATGCTTCCGGTCTCGCATCTGGAGCTATTTGAATTGGTTCCTCATTTCGATCTTGGAAATACACGCATCGATCCAGTTGATGGGGTTGTTCACGGTTCTGCACTCCTCGTGCGCGCCTTTTTGAAAATTGCAGAGATNCATGGTTTGAGTGTTTTGGATTGCNTACATTTTGTGACAAGTTCTGACGCGANAGNACAATTACCCGCTGGAAGCCGGTATCATCNAATTCAATCGCCGACACCAGAAGGCGTTCGATTGGCGATGCAAGGAGATCCGAGTGTCAAAGACTGAAGAAACAACACCCGAGGTCGCTGAGGAGGTTGNTGCCGACCAACAGATCGAGTCGGTTGATACGGCTACNGAGCCTCAAGAACATTCGGGGGCTAGGGGTTCCAGTGCTTGGATTGCTCTCCTGTTCAGTTGTATCGCGTGCGTTGGCGTTGGTTTTGCGGCTTGGTTTGGTTGGCACGAATTTCAGTCGTTCACGCGATTAACCGAGTCACTCAGTATTTCTGTTCAAACATTGAGCGCACAGGTATCGCAANTCGAAAATTTAAAGACGACGACTCAAAATCTTGATAAGCAAATGCAACGATTGGAATCNGAGATNGGCCGTGCTGACGCCCGTAACCAGTCAGTGATCGATCGTGTTGAGGTGGTTGCTGAACAGCTTGCAAAAGCGCAGGTAGATACACGAAGTAGCTATGTACTGGCTGAAGCTGAATATCTTTTGANGCTCGCAGATCAACGNCTGCTTATNGAACGCAACCCAGAAACCGCGGTGACCCTTATGCGTACAGCACAAGCGCTTTTGGGNCAACTACAAGATGGTCGTTTGTTATCAGTGAGAGAGCGTTTAGCGCAGGATTTACAGTCACTATCCACGGTTCAATCTGTTGATATATTGGGTATACAGGCTGAGCTACTTGCTCTTGACCCTGTGTTGGATGATTTGCAGTTACCTTTGCGTCGCTTAGCTACTGAGGAAGAATCGGCAGCGACGGTNGATGTGAAACAATGGCTTGGAGAATTGTCTGATTTTATTCGAATTCGTGAGGTGAACGAACCGATCACNCCNNTGGTTTCTGCGTCGGATGCGGGACGAGCGCGTGAAGTTCTCCGCTTGAGCCTTGAGCAAATCAAGCTCGCATTGATTCGTGAAGATCAAGCACTGTTCGACGNGGGGCTTGCTCAGGCAAAACGCTTATCGATGCACTTCTTCGATGTAACGGAAGGTGCTGGACTGAAAGTGATCACNGTNCTCGGATCATTNGAAGGTATACAAATTANACGTGAAATTCCGGATGCTGCTCAAGGGCTTCGNGCTCTCAAANTGTATCGTGATGCNCTGACTCAAGAGCGCATTTCTGNCGCAGAGGNTAAACAGTGAGTCGTGCCGTCAGAGTCGCGATCTGGATCATCGGTTTCGGTGCGCTACTCGCACTTGGCCTATACCTTGGAGATCGAGTCAAAGCTGATTCAGGCTACGTGCTGTTCGCTTACGGTGGCTACACAGTTGAGATGTCACTCTGGGCATTTATNGTTCTTTTTCTGNNAGTTACCNTNATTCTCTGGATCCTATTTGGTTTGGGNGGTGCTTTGGGGCGTCTCCCNCAGAATGNCTGGANGGCCTGGGNTCGCATGCGTCATCGAAAAGCCGATTCGCGACTTATTGAGGGTGCACTATGGTTGCGTCGCGATGAACCTGAGCGTGCTTTGTCGGTATTAAAAAAAGATGCGAGCTCTGAATCGTTGCCAGCACTGCATTGGTTGCTGGCGTCGGAAGCTGCGAGACGGCTTGAACAACTTGATGAATCAGAGCGTTATTTGGAATCAGCAGAGCGACTGATGGCGAATATTCCAAAAGCGATCGAACATGATCCCANACCATCNGAATTCAAACCGCTGATGAANGCNTTGAAAAAGGAGTGGCGTGAAGACTGGGCGCTGGCCCTTGAGACGATNGGTGATGACGATGCCTTGTCACGGTTGGCAANTCTCAATTCACTAGCGAAAGTCCACACTGATTCGGTTGCATTGGANATTGTGCAAGCGCGATTGGCAATGGCGGCTGGTCTTGATGCCGAAGCGAAACACCATATCGATCGAGCGAATCAGTTTGATTCCGATCATCCCTTGGTGCATTTGTTAAGTATTGAAGCGGAGTCCGGAAGAACAGTGGCGCTTGAGCAACTCAGACGCCGCCTGATTGAAGATGCGTCTTAGCGCTTCTTCATAGATTGGAAGAATTCTTCGTTCGTCGTAGTGGTTTTCATGCGATCGACCAAGAACTCGATTGCTTGAAGATCTTCCATAGAGTCCAGTAACTTTCGCAAAATCCACATACGCTGCAGTTCTTCCTCTGTCGTGAGAAGGTCTTCACGGCGTGTTCCAGATTTACGGATATTGATCGCTGGGAAAATGCGCTTCTCAGCGGCCCGTCTCTCCAAGTTGAGTTCGGAGTTACCAGTTCCTTTGAATTCTTCAAAGATGACTTCATCCATTTTCGAACCGGTATCAACCAATGCGGTCGCAATAATGGACAAACTGCCACCTTCTTCGATGTTTCGAGCGGCACCAAAGAATCGCTTTGGCCGTTCGAGTGCGTGGGCATCGACCCCACCCGTCAATACTTTGCCAGATGATGGCTGGACTGTGTTGTAAGCTCGCGCGAGTCGAGTGATGGAATCGAGCAAGATGATCACATCGCGCTTGTGTTCGGTTAGTCGCTTGGCTTTCTCAATCACCATCTCAGCAACTTGTACATGACGCGCCGGTGGTTCATCAAAAGTCGACGCCACTACTTCACCGCGGACCGTACGTTGCATTTCTGTGACTTCTTCCGGACGCTCATCGATCAGGAGGACAATCAAATAACATTCTGGATTGTTTCGCACGATACTGTTGGCGATGTTTTGCAACATGAGCGTTTTACCTGCCTTAGGTGGTGAAACGATCAACGCGCGTTGGCCCTTACCAATTGGGCAAACTAAATCAATGATTCGTGCTGTTAAATCTTCGGTTGAACCATTGCCTTGCTCCATGGTGAGACGTTTTTGCGGGAACAGCGGAGTTAGGTTTTCGAATAAAATTTTATTTTTCGCATTTTCTGGCTTATCAAAGTTGATCTCATCAACTTTCAACAATGCAAAGTATCGCTCGCTATCTTTCGGCGGACGGATTTTGCCAGCAATGGAGTCTCCTTTGCGAAGATTGAACCGTCGAATCTGGCTTGGCGAGACATAGATGTCATCCGGACCTGCGAGATAACTCGAGTCGGCGGACCTTAGGAATCCAAAACCGTCTGATAAAATCTCCAAGACACCATCACCATAAATGTCTTCGCCACTCTTCGCATGTGCTTTAAGGATCGAGAAAATAACGTCCTGTTTGCGAGATCGCGCGAGATTTTCGAGGTTCATACTTTCCGCAATTTCAAGGAGTTGCGGCATTGATTTTTTCTTGAGTTCTGTGAGGTTCATGAGTTCTCTGGATCACTCTGGTACGGACCACGAGCAGTATTTGGATTGGTCAAACTGTCATTTTTGAAAAATAAAAGGGAGTTGCGGAGGTCACCCACATCGAAAGCTTAGGCGCTTTCGGTGGGCTCGTCTAGTCTTTTAAATGTTTGAATCGAGAAATGCGGCGAGTTGGCTCTTGGACAGAGCGCCAACCTTGGTCGCTTCAGGCTCGCCATTTTTAAATAAGATGAGCGTGGGAATTCCGCGAATACTGAATTTTTCAGTTGCTTCGCGGTGATCATCCACATTCAGCTTTGCAATTGTTAGGCGGCCTGCATACTCGGTAGCGAGTTCTTCCAAGACGGGTGCGATCATTTTGCATGGGCCGCACCACTCCGCCCAGAAATCCACTAGTACAGGCGTTTGCGCATCCTTGATTACTGAATCAAAGTTGTCATTTGTAAGAGTCGTAATTTGATCGCTCATTGTGTCCTCGTTATGTTTCTTCTGTTAAGCGGGGAGGTTTTCGGCCGCATCGATTGCGGAGTAAGTCAGTATACAGTCTGCTCCAGCGCGCACCATTGATTCCAAACTTTCCATCATGACAGCCTTGCCGTCAATCCATCCGTTTTGATGTGCTGCCTGAATCATCGCGTATTCGCCGCTGACTTGATAAACAGCAACTGGAACTTTAAAGGTTGTTTTGATGCGTTGGACGATATCAAGATAGGGAAGGCCCGGCTTGATCATGACAATATCCGCGCCCTCTTTGAGGTCTTCAGCAACTTCATGCAGTGCTTCATCACTGTTGGACGGATCCATTTGGTAGGTTCGCTTATCTTTTTTTCCTAAATTTGCGCTTGAACCAACGGCATCACGGAATGGACCATAAAATGAACTCGCGTATTTAGCAGAGTAGGCGAGAATGCGGGTGTGGATATGATCCTGATCTTCCAATGCGTCACGAATCAGACCAATGCGCCCATCCATCATATCGCTCGGTGCCACGATGTCGGCACCTGCCTCCGCATGAGACAGCGCTTGTTGCACTAACACGTCACAGGTTTCATCGTTCAACACATATCCTGAGGCATCAATTATACCGTCCTGTCCGTGAGTCGTGTATGGGTCAAGTGCGACGTCTGTAATAATGCCAAGCTCCGGTAGTTCGGCTTTCAGCGCGCGGACTGCTCGTTGCACCAATCCGTCCGGATTGTAGGCCTCACGACCGTCCTCCGATTTGTTGTCACGAACAACCGGAAATAATGCAATCGCTGGAATGCCCAGCGTGCGCGCGCGTTCGGCTTGCTTGAGCATCAGGTCGATCGACAATCGCTCGATACCAGGCATTGAGCTGACAGCTTCACGTTCGTTATGCCCCTCGAGAATGAACATTGGGTAAATCAAATGCGACGTGGTCAATGTATTTTCTCGAACCAGCGCTCGAGAAAAGGCGTCACGTCGATTGCGACGCAATCGACGTATTGAATAGCCGACAGGAACAATTGCTGTCATCGTGGACCTCTTTGGATGAAATCTATTGCACGGGCTACAGGGTATCTGAATTACTATTGCGTTTCCCGTCTTTCAGAGCAGTGGATATCGAAAATTTGAGCGCAATCTCCGTGAAACAAGTCAGATGGATATTGAGTGTGGCTGGCATTATTCTGGTTATTTGGTTTGCTAGAGATATGTTACAGTCAACCGATCTGATCTCGCGTTATTCAGAGTTTAAGCTCATGATCCAACATCATTATGCGTGGTCTGTTGGGATTTTCTGTTTCATCTATGTCGCAGCAGTCAGTTTGTCGTTGCCGGTGGCATCACTACTGACACTGATGGGGGCTGCGTTATTTGGCTGGATTTCGTTACCTATGATTGTTTCAGCGGCTACAGCCGGTTCGCTTGTGGTTTTTCTTTTAGCTTCAACCATTGCTCGTGAGTTCTTCTCGCAGCGTGCAGGCGGCGCTATTGATTCAGTTCAAAATGCATTTCATCGGAGCCCAATTCGCTGGCTGTTGACGATGCGATTCATTCCGTTTTTTCCATTTTGGCTGGTGAATATTGTTCCCGCAGTATTACAGATGAAAATGCGTGATTACGTAGTTGCGACAGCAGTCGGTATCATCCCGGGGACTGCGATTTATGTCAGTGTGGGTCGCGGGCTCGATACCTTGATGGAGCAGGGCTTGAAGCCTCAGTGGAATTTAATTGAGCATCCACAGGTCTGGTTACCATTGGTTTTACTCGGTGTTTTTTCAGGTGTATCTGCTTTCGTTTCGAATCGTTATAGGGATAAAGTGCAGTCATGATTTCTCGATTGATCTTTGCGCTCAGTGTATTTGTGAGCGCTCAGTCCGGCCAAGCGGCTGACTGGCAGAAAATAGAGGCCAATGCCAAAGGCCAGACGATTTATTTTTATGCATGGGGTGGTTCGTTAACGATCAATCAATATATCGACCGCTGGGCAACAATCGCCCAAGAGCGACATGATATTACTGTCGAGCATGTCAAAGTCGATGACATCTCCATTGCGATACAGGGCTTACAGACAGCGAAACGTGTCGGCCGATCGGATCAGGGTTCAGTCGATGTGATGTGGATTAATGGAGAGAATTTTGCTCGGATGAAGCGTGACGGGCTATTAGGTGCTCCGTTTGTTGCTGATCTTCCGTCATCGAGTGCCATTAACCTAGCTGAGCCGACAATTGCCGCTGACTTTTCGGTTCCGACTGACGGATTGGAAGCTCCGTGGGGTCGTGCTCAATTGGTATTTATTGTTGATCAGGCACGACTCGCTGAACCACCGAAGTCAATGGCTGCACTGCTCGACTACGCTAAAGATCATGTTGGACGCGTGACTTACCCTGAGCCACCCAATTTTCATGGAACCACCTTCTTAAAGCAGGTCCTTTGGGAAACCACGCGATACCCTGATTGGCTGACAGAACCTTATTCAGAAGAGCGATTCAAGCCAGTCACCCTGCCGATGTGGGAATATCTTGATGCATTGCACCCCAATCTATGGCGTAGCGGGAGAGAATTCCCTGACTCAGCAGAAGTCATGATGGATTTGTTTTCTGATGGCATCTTGGATATTGCGCTGAGCTTTAATCCAAATGATGCATCACAGCGGATTTTGGATGGTCGTTTTGCGCCTTCTGTACGTACCTATGTTCATGAGATTGGCACAGTTGGTAATACGCATTTTTTGGCGATTCCGTTCAATGCGCAATCACGTGACGCAGCGCTCGTTTGGATCAACCTTCTGTTGAGCTCCGAGGCACAGGCCGAGAAAGCGAATCCATCGATTTGGGGTGACCCGACAGTGATTGATGTGTCGCGATTGCGTTCTGCGGATCGCACACTTTTCCAGACGCTTGACTTAGGTCCGGCGACATTAACCTCGCAGGACCGTGGTATTCCATTATCAGAGCCGCATGCAAGTTGGGTCGAGCCTATCGAGCGCGCTTGGAAAGAGCGCTATTTTGGGAAGGCTCAGTGAATTGGGTTGAGCGATGTTTCGTTCTCATTCTGATTCTTCCTATCCTTGGCTTGCTGGATGATGCCCTTGGTCGGTATTCAAGTGCCTCTTGGGCGCAAGGTTGGGACCGACTATCGACTGAGCCGGCCCTTNTTCATTCCTTAGGACTCTCGCTCTGGGTCGCGACCGTTTCGCTGATCGTTTCATTATTTATTGCACGCGCCCTATCTGCTCAGGCGTTGCGACTGACTGATTTCCAGTTGTGGCGGAGTTTGTTACTTGCCATGCCACATAGTGCACTTGCCATTGGTTTAGTGCTCGCATTGTCTGCTGGTGGTGTTGGTTGGCGGTGGATCTCGGTTATTGTTGAGGTTCCAATCGAAAAGCAATATTTATTTCCCAGAGATCTATGGGGAGTTGGAGCAATCCTATCGCTTGTTATCAAAGAGAGTGCATTTTTAGCTGCCATTGCGATCCCCATGACCAAAAGGCTTCCACTTCAATCCTATCGGGTCATTGCCAGACAAGCAGGGATGACTNATACGGCGTGCCATCATCAACTGATTTGGCCACAGGTCCTACAATTAATGGGACCNGCAATNTTTGTGGTGTTTGTTTTTGGGTTGACNAATCTTGAGGTCAGTTTGATCTTGGGGCCAGATCAGCCACAGCTAATCGGTGTTCGATTGCTGCAATTACTCACCGACCCAGACGCGACTAATCGACAAGCGGGTGCGCAGGGGTTACTTATTGTGTTGATCGGACTCGGTGTGGCTTGGATTTTATGTCGGCCACTGCTTCGCTCGCGCACAAAAAATCGGCTGCCGGTTGTTTGGACATTCACTCTTGTAGCCAATGTATTGCGATGGATGCTGGTTGCCATCACCTGTCTATCGTTGGCGAGTTTGCTGATTTGGTCGATGACTCTTCGATGGAGTGTATTTGAGCCATTACCGCACATTTCGTTGTTGGCTTTGAAAAACCTGGACACGTTAGCCTCTCCATTTTGGATGTCGTTATTGATTGGCCTCATCACTGGCCTGATTTCGATTATTTTGGCAGTCGCTATTCTTGAGTATTTGGTGTCAAAAGGGCAAAAGCGATTGCACTGGGTCTGGTGGGCATTCCTTTGGCTACCCGGACTCCCGATGGCGTCGGGCTTGCTTGCTTGGGTGTATTTCCTCGGTGGAAGTCCAGGTCTCTGGCCGGTCATTTTGGGCCATACGCTGATTGCGCTGCCGTACGTCATGATTGTCATCAGTGATAGCTGGTTTGAACGCGATGTGCGTCATGAAATGCTTTTGCGACAATCGGGTATGTCGATCGCTCGACGGATAGTGTTGATTTGGTTGCCGCGAAACAGCCGATTATTGATGTTAGCGATGGCACTGGCGTTTGCTGTGAGTTGTGCGCTNTACACCCAGACAATCTTGCTCGGTGGTGGTCGAATTGAAACCCTGATGACCGAACTGATGGTCACCGTCNGCAGCGAGCGGCGATCCGCCGCGCTAACAGGACTTGTGAATCTGCTATTGCCTTTGATCGCATTTGTACTTGCGATGTGTCTCAACCGACTTGCGTGGCGACATCGTGCGGGGATGCANGGAGACGGTTATGCTGATTTTCGATGACGTGTTTGTGAGACGCGCTGGTCGTGGACTCTTTCGACCGGTTTCATTTGCACTCCAGCCGGGAGAAATCATGACACTTCAGGGCGAGTCTGGTCTTGGCAAGTCGACTTTATTGCACGCGTTAATTGATCAGGAGCCGGGAGTTGAATTCATGGGCCAGATCACACTCGATGGTCATCAGATGGATGCTAACGCTCGGCTGAGCACTGAGTCGCAAACCGTATTTCAAGAGCCATTACTCTTTCCACATTTATCCATTGGCGCAAATATTGAACTATCCATGCATCAATGTGCAGGAGTCGCTCGCAAGGCCCGTGTGGATCAGTTATTGGATCAGCTGGGTCTCCAAGGGATGGCCACGAAGGATCCNTTTCAATTGTCTCGCGGTCAAATGATGCGCGTGGCCGTCGCCCGCGCTTTGGCACCACATCCTCGTGTACTCCTGCTTGACGAGCCATTGAGCGCACTTGATACAGAGACCCGAGAACAAGTGAAACAAGTCATTTATGAGCAAGTACGACATGATGGGGGCTATGGAATTTTGGTAACACATCATCCAGAGGATCGGCCGATAGGGGGAGACATGATGTGTTTGACGCGTTGATCGTGAAGCGACTGAAGGCGCCGTTAGACTCAGCAGTCCGGCCGCTCGATCGAGCAGGATTATCGGCGACTCAACTAACAGTGATTGGCGCTGTCGTTGGGTTATTNGCGGCAATTGCGATCATGTTCGATGCATTGATTACTGCGGTGATTTTATTTGGCTTAAACCGCTTATTGGATGGTTTAGATGGAGCCTTGGCTCGCGTTCAAGGCCCAACTGAACGGGGCGCTTTTCTTGATATTACCTGTGATTTTCTGGTCTACAGCGCGATTCCTTTAGCTTTTGCGATCCGTGATCCGAACGTGGCTTTGGCCGCTGCATTCCTGCTCTTCAGTTTTGTTGGAACAGGCTCTAGTTTCCTTGCATTCTCCATTTTTGCTGCGCGTCATCGTTTGGAGAACCAGGCTTTGAAAGAAAAGTCCATTTATTATCTGCAAGGTTTGACNGAAGGCTTTGAAACGACAGCCGTTTTATTGTTGATGTGTCTGATGCCGGAGTGGTTTGAATGGCTTGCGTGGGGGTTTGGTGTGTTGTGTTTGATGACAACAGCATCACGTATTACTGAGGGAAATCGNGTCTTACGTGGCATTTCGACCCCAGAGCCTGATAGGCTTTCATAAACCAATTAAGGAGTATCTATGAAATCAATGTTTCGGGGCGCAATCATCGCGTCTTTGCTTGCGACTCCGGCGCTTGCGAATGAACCTTCAACAGATTTAGAAAAATTAAGTTACAGCCTTGGAATCATTCTAGGCGAGCGTATTCAAAATGATTTTGGCGAATTAGACCCTCAATTCGTCCTTGAAGGGCTCAAAGACTCAAAAGATCCGAATAGTTGGAAACTNGATNGNCCAGCAATCAACAAAGCTGTTCAAGATGCACAGACGAAGGTGCGTGCAGAACAANAACGACAGGTAGAAGCAATGTCCGAAGCAAATCTGAAATCAGGCGAAGCCTTTTTGGCTGATAATGCAAAACAAGACGGGGTGACTGTGACCGCTTCAGGGCTGCAGTACAAGGTCTTGGCCGAAGGCTCAGGAGATTCACCGAAGGCCACCGATACCGTCAAAGTACACTATGAGGGTCGACTCATTTCAGGCTATGTATTCGACAGTTCAATCGCACGTGGTGAGCCAGTGAGCTTCCCTCTGAATGGTGTGATTCCTGGTTGGTCTGAAGGCGTTCAGCTCATGAAAGTTGGATCGAAGTTCCAGTTCACCATTCCATCAGCGCTGGCTTATGGTCCTGCTGGAACAGGACCAATCCCACCAAACTCAGTACTCGTGTTTGATGTTGAGTTGTTGGAGATTAATCCAGCCAACTAACCTATGGCTGGTGAATGTATGCATCAACGAAGGCATCAAAAGAGCCCTCGTTTGATGCAGCCATTTGTTGTTCGGTCGTTAGACTCTCTTGCGCTTCCCGCCGCATCGTTGCCAATTTTTCGGGAGTCAAACTGACCGTTTGCCAACTNTCATGATGCTGGTTTGCGCGCGCAAGCCCAAATGCCAAATGCCCGTTTTGGATAACTGCTTGTTCGATTTCTTCAGACAGTAACGGGCAGGTCCCATCGAGCCTTAAGCGTGCATGTTCGAGTGCACCTGTAAAGCTTTCTGTGTGAAAAGCCGTATTGAGAGCCTCAGCGATTGGGTCAAGTGATCCGAGAAACTTGAGACCTGCCTGTTTGAACGTCGAGTGGTCATCAAACCGTTGTTCAGGTCTCCGGCCAGCCCAACTTGTGCGTGCATTGATGCCGTCGATGGCGATGCACTCCTCGGTTGAATTCAGCGGGCTGTCTGCAAGTGCTGATGCGGTCATCAGTAATGTAATCAACGATGCCTCATGCTCCGAAATCCCATTGCGAGCAAACGGATTTAAATCGATTGCACGCACCTCTAGATATTCAACGCCGCGATTAATGAGTGCACGAACAGGTCGTTCTCCAGGTTGTTGAATACGCTTTGGCCGGATGCTTGAGTAATACTCATTCTCAATCTGTAACACCGCAGTATTCAATTGCTTGAATCCAAGATCATCTTTCAGTCCTAAGCCTTCGTAGGTTGGCCAGGGGTGATGCACTGCATTGGATAATGTATTGCAATAAGTATCCAAATGATTGAAGCAGATGTTGATGGATTCTTGCGCTGCAGATTGATAACCAAGATCGCTCATACGGAGGCTCGTTGCCCCTTCTGCGAGGCGTGTTCGGCCAGTTACCGTAAATCGATCAGTGGCAAGCAAACGAAAGCTTTCATCAACCGATGGACTTGATCCGGTNAGCAGCATGATTAGCCATTGNATCCGACGAAAATTGCGAATTGTGTGGAAGTATCCATGATCACGAATGANACGATGATCAGTGCCGTCGNGATGACCNTCNAGTGCNGCTTTCCANGCCCATAAATCATCACTGAACGACAGATTGAAATGGACCCCAGCGATGGTTTGCATTTGCCTGCCGTAGCGAAATCCAAGCCCCCGGCGATATACGGTTTTCAACCGGCCAATGTGGGACTCTCCATAATAAGCAAGTGGGATATCGGAGTCCGATTCGGGTAATTGGCACGGCATGGATAGCGGCCAAATTCGCTNGTCTTTTAGCNCAGAGCTTGCAAAGATATGCAGCTCTTCAAGTTCTTGTATCGCTGNGTGTGGTGATNTGTGCGTTCCGGTNACNAATTCTAATAGTGCCTCAGAATAATCGGTGGTGATGTGTGGATGCGTAAGCGCGGAACCAAGATCCCTGGGATGTGGAGTTTGTGCCAGTTGGCCAGAAGCCTTGTCGACACGAAGACCCTCTTTTTCGAGCCCGAACCGCATGCCGGTAAAGAGTTGGCTCAAAACATCGATGTGGTTTTCTTGCAGGATATGCGGAGNGATCGTCGGTAGTTTTAGTTGCACTCAATTTCCAAGGCTTTAAGCCATCGCTGTGGGTCTTTGCTCCGCTGTAGTTCATCCGTGATTGCTTGGATCAAATGTGACTCGTTGACAGTGTAGTCGCCCGCCTCTGGCCAGCGCTCTCTCGGGTGCCATGGACCCGCAGTTTCTGATTGACCAGCCGGAACTGATAGACCGAGAGATCCAAATGGCTCCCAATCAGTGCAGTGATACATACCTGTGATGACTGCGCTCTCTTCTGATGCGGACAATGGANNACCTAGCCCCGCCTGTCNACCNTGCCATCCAGCATTCACGAGAAAGCANCGNGTATCNTGNGNTTCTAATAAGTCCTCTAAGATNAAGACGTAGTCATCGAGATTCCTNGGTAAAAGCGTATCCATAAATCCTGGTGTGAANCGGATATCGATCTCAGCNTGACNNTCTTCTAGGGGGCCTAGGTNATTACCGTAGCCTAAAATAAACCAAGCAAGGCATTGCTCTCGCGTGATTTTGGAGAGTGGAGGCAGGACACCAAGGGGGTCTGTTGCGAGAATAACTAATTGGCTTGGGCCTCGCGTATCAGATGCTTGAGTGGCGTTGAGTCGCGTCAAAGGAACAACTAGGCGTGTGGGTGTGCGCACTGCTGAGTCAGCTTCTGCATCAGTCAGCAGTGGCTCACGGTCGTTCCCTAGTGCCAGGTTTTCGGCGATGGTGCCAAATCGTAAGGCGTCATCAAGACTAATCGGGAGATTGTGATCCACGTGCAGTCGGCAGCCATCTGCAAGTCGATGCAATCCTGCATTTGACCAAGATAATCCGCGGTCACCAATCAGTTGGCCACAACGAAGGGCCCAGGTTGTTTTTTGAGTACCAGCTGGACCTAAGAAAAGGGTAATTTCTCCATCGCTTTGGGAAGCGGCACCGTGCAGAGGCAGTGTGTCTTTTTCAGGGAGGATCAATCCCAAAAGTGTAAGCAAGGTTCGACGCATTTCACCGGTCGTGAGATCTCCTCCCATCAAAATTCGACGTTTTCCAACGTGGATTAAGATGATGCCACCCCCATGGGTGAGCGTTTCTGCGTCACCAAAACTTGAGATGGGTGCCCAGATCAATTTCCATTCCGGCTTTTCGCGCGGGTTAAATTCTTCGGGGATATGGCACAAATGGTGACAGCTCATGGCGTGCCAAGCGGTGACAGTTGTCATTTCTAGTGGAACGGCGATCTCTGCATTGACACCCATTTGCGCATGGATTCGATAGCGGTCACGTTCAACAATATCGTCTTTGACGCGTTCCCAAATTGATTTGAAAACTCCGCTGTCGAGTAGTTTGAACTGGGCATCTGCCCGAATCACATCGCTCACGGAAGGTTCATTGACAATGAAACGTTGCACTTCAGAGTGACGCTTAGGGGACACAATTAAGGCGCCTTTAGCGGATAATTGACCTTCGCCGAGAGTGAGTGCGTGTTCAACCAGTTCGGCTATAGTAAGGTCGTCGTAACGACTGGACCCATCGGTTTTCATTGTAATGTGTCAGACCTCGGTGGCTGATCAGAGAGCAACCATTCTAAGTCAGCCTGATCGTATTGGTATACCTGTCCGCAAAAATGGCAATCAAGCGTCAGCGCAGGTTGTTCTGCGAACAGTTGTTTGAGTTCTGCTTCGCCTAGCGCTCTCAGTGCGCGGGCAGATCGTTCCTTGGAACACGAGCAACCGAATTCAATGGTCCACGGATCAAAACTCCGAGGATCTAGTTCATGAAATAACTTATAAATCAGCAGTGGACCTGCGTCCGAGGCAAGTTCGTGATAAGTGATGGTGTTGGCGAGCGTCGAGAGTGTTTCCCAGTTTGAGTACTCCTGAANCGATTGTCCGCCTTCCTCTGGAATTCGTTGGATCAATAGTCCGCCAACAGTCGATTGGTTACTGGCGAGCCATAACTTGGTGTCAAGTTGTTCAGAATTCTCAAAATAGTGATTGAGACAGCCCGAGATCGAGCCTGATTCCAAGGGTACGATGCCTTGGTATCGCTCGCCCTGTCTCGGGTCCACGGTGACTGCTAAATAGCCTGCTCCAACAAGATCCTCAAAGGTGCTTGCATCGCCAATGTCAGACCACTGGGCTGTCGATCGAATGCGACCTTCGGAGGAGCATTCAGCAACCATCATTGTAATTGGCCCAGAACCTTTAATTTGAAGAATCATTTCGCCATCAAATTTCAGCATATGAGATAGAAGACAAGCTGCTGCAACGAGTTCTTCACACAACGTTTTAACGGCCATTGGCATTTTCTGATGATCAAGCATGTCATTTTTGGTTTTGCCAAGGTGTACGGTCATGAGTCGTACATCCGGCGCTAAGTCGAACAGATAACGGCGTACTGCATCTTGATCAGCTGTGAGATCAGTCATTAAAAATTCCTTTCAACTTTGTCATCTGGCGGCGTTCCCGTTTATTTGGACGATGATCTGCTGGCTGGAATCCTGCACGAGAAAACCGATTCAAATCACGTTCCGTCTCACGCTTTTGAATCGAGTCGGGGGTCTCTTCGTAAAGCAGCTGTGCTTCAGGTGCCGGCCGGCGATCTTCACGAACATCGCGCACGATCACAACCATGTCGGTCTGTCCTCTCGAAATTTCAATTTCGAGACCCGGCGTTACTACTTTGGATGGTTTTGCCTTAACACCGTCGATGTGGACTTTACCGCCGTCAATGGCATCGCGAGCAAGCCCTCGTGTTTTGAAAAAGCGGGCTGCCCACAACCACTTATCGAGCCTGACCCCGCTCATTGTGGTCCTAAAGCCAATAATTCAGGTAACAGCGCATCGAAGTCATCAATACCTTGTTTCCACGTGGTGCGGGGCGGTTCAGATAAATTGGGGTGCCTAATTTCGACGATTTCTCGGACGCCTGCGCGATCTGCAGCGTCCAAGACTCTTGGCGAATCGTCCATAAATATTGCGCGATTTGGATCAATCAAATACTCATCGAATAATGCAGTCCAAAAATTCGGATGCTCTTTGGCGACGCCATATTGATGACTGGTAACGATGCCATCGACCAATGTGCTCAAGGGCACAACATCTAATTTCAGTTGAATCACGTCAGGGTGCGCGTTAGTGGCGATGATGGTTCTTAACGGCAACGGTCGTAATGCTTCGAGAAATTGCTTCGCATGTGGTCGGTAACGTATCAGATGCGCAAGTTGTCTTTTCGCTTCGATCAGGTCGATACCAAAGAATTCTGCCCAACGGTCTGTGCAATACCAAGCGAGTGTCCCTTCGTGCCTTTTCAGTTCTTTTTGAAATCGATCACGGATTTCGTTTTCAGATTCGCCGGTCAAATTTGCGACGATTGAGTGCACATTTTTTAACCAAAATGTTGCGTCGTAATGAAGATCGAGGAGTGTACCGTCCATATCGAGTAGTACGTCGTCGATCGTCTGCCAATCAATGTTAAATGGCATAGGGCGCTTCCTTTGGTAAATCAAACAACTGAATCACCACCTGATAGATTCGAGCAATATCATCAAGGCCGGCATAGCGTCCGCTCGGTCCTCCGTGCCCTGCATTGAGTTCGGTATATAAGAGAAATGGCCCCCCCTCGGCAATTGCCTGAAGACGATGAATCCATCTTGCGGGCTCCCAATATGTGACTCGTGGATCTGTGAGTCCAGCGGTNGCAAGAATACANGGATAGGGNCGGTTTTCGACCATCTGTGTTGGTGAAAAGTGACCCAGTCTGCGTTTGGCATCCATTGATTCNATGGGGTTACCCCACTCTGGCCATTCTGGTGGCGTGAGTGGCAAGTCGGCGTCGAGCATTGTTTCAAGTACATCGACGAAAGGGACGTCTGCGATCACGCCTTTAAACAGTTCAGGTCGGCGCATNACCGTTGTACCCACCAATAAACCACCAGCACTGCCGCCGTGCAGAATAATATTTCCTGTGGAAGTCCAGCCATCCCGAATCAATGTTTCGGCGGCGCCGATGAAATCGTTGAAGGATTGATCTTTGTCTGCCATTCGACCAGCACGATACCACTGATATCCATTTTCCATGCCGCCACGAACATGCGCTGTGACGTGGATCACTCCCCGTGTCAGGAGAGTGCGTCTGCTCGCACTAAAGCCCGGCGTCAAACTCATCCCATAGGCGCCATAGCCTGTCAGTAATACAGGGCTTTCAGGGTGTGGCGTGACGTCGCGNTGATGGACAATGGTCAGTGGAATGCGTTGTCCGTCGCCCGAAATGCCATACGATCGCTGCACGATGTAGTTCGATTCATCATGACCATTGGGCGGAGTCGATACTTTAAGCTGTTTGAAATTTCCATTCGTTAGATCTATTTCACGCACCTCGAGAGGCATCGCTGGCGTTGAGATCCGCATTCGAATCGTATCGCGGTGATATCCAGGTAGCGGATCGAGATGCGTATCATGAATCGAGGTCGATAACGTGAGTTCTTGGCGAATTTCAAATGCCGCAGGGTTTGGCTCAGCGATCAGATAACGACCACAGCCCTCCTCTGAGTATTCAATGACCCAGTGATTCTCGAGGACTTCATAATCACTGAATAAAGCACCGNTTTTGGGAATCCAAAGCGTGTCCCAAGCTTCCGGATTACTTCGGGTTTCCGTCGTTGGTAGCGGTGCGCGGTACAGAGCAAAATCCTCGTGCTCGTGATTACCACGAATAATTAGGTAGGGATCGGCATGTTCAAGTTCGTATTCAAGTCCTTCGATCCAATCCGTGACAGCGATTGGACAGAGCGTGTTGAGATCTGCCGGCAACAAAAAACTCTGGTTGGTTTGATGATCGTGAATGTCGATCGTGATCCAGGCGTCAGAGCTTGTTTTACCCAATCCAATAAAGCGACCTGGATGCTCTAATCGATAAACCAGGTGGTCATCTGTTTGCTGTGTACCGATCGTATGGCACCAGACGGTGCTCGGGCGCTGGTTTTCATCAAGTCGTGTGTACAGCAACTTNCGACTGTCAGTACTCCATTCGAAATCGCCACGACAATCTGTGAGCGGGGATTCAATTGGATGCTGAGAGCCGGCTTGAAAGAGTGTGAGGGTATAGCGCTCAGAACCCTGCCGATCTTCCGTCACAGCGAACAATTCATGATTCGGAGAGTGATCTGCTGCGCCGATATCGTAGTAAGGATGATTCGCTGCTCGTTCGTCACCGCACAGTAAAATTTCCGGATCACTCTGATGCGTCCGGCGCAAAAAGTCAGGATGTTCAGCACCTTCAATGAACCGCTGCCAGTAGCTGTAATCACCATCTTCGACTGGGACTGAATCGTCGCGATCACGAATAGTCGCTTTCAGCTCGTCGGTGATCCACNGACGCGAATCAGGACCGCCGAGCCAAGATTCCGCTGTTTGATTCTGCGTCTGGAGAAAGTTTCGAATCTCAGGCGGCAGTGACTCTGGTTCTTCCAGAACTGCCCGCCAGTTGTCGGCNTTGAGCCAAGCATTGTCTGTCGTTGGGGTTTGCATGTGCCTAGTGTACGCTAGCCGCTCGATATTGTGAGGTCTTATGGCAGTCGCTGACTGGATTCGTATCGCGATCCTCTCGCTCGTGTGGGGTGGGTCGTTTTTCTTTGTGGAAGTCATGCTTGAAGCGATGCACCCGATGACCAGCGTACTTGGCCGCTTGCTGGTTGGCCTGGTGGGGTTGATTTGTCTATTGAAGGTTCTAGGCTATTCGTTGAAGCCAATCATTGAACAATGGCGGCCATTTGCATTCATTGGACTGATCAATAACGCGATTCCATTTAGTTTAATCANTTTTGGACAAACTGAGATCACAGGATCTCTGGCATCGATTATTAACGCATCGACCCCAATTATGACGGCTTTAGTCGCACACCAGTTCACTCTTGATGAGCGCTTATCAGTTTCTAAAGTTGTTGGCATTGGCTTTGGGTTTTCTGGTGTTGTGGTGTTGTTTGGGCCAGCCGCTTTTGCTGGGGGTGCATCATTGCTCGGAATGACAGCAGGCTTAACCGCAACGATTTGCTATGCATTTGGTTCTGTTTATTCCAAGCGATTGAAAAGTAATCCGCCGATGCTCAATGCAACGGGACAAGTTTTTTACGGGACTTTGTGGATATTTCCCGCGGTGATGTTTCTCGACCAGCCGTGGATACTTCCTATGCCTGGGTTGGAACCTTGGTTGGCAATGCTGGGAATCGGATTTCTATCAACAACGCTTGCATTCTTTCTGTATTTTCGCGTTTTGCAGACCGCAGGTGCTAGTAATGTTGTCTTGGTCACTTTTCTTGTTCCGGTCAGTGCATCTGGGCTTGGTATTGCTTTTCTCGGTGAGGAGCTTGCCGTCCAACACATCGCTGCGTATTTGTTGATCGCCGCTGGCCTTGCTGTGATTGATGGTCGAATAGTTGCAAAGCTCGGTCGTTTGAGACTAAAGTCGTAATTCTAGAGTAGAAAATCGCTAAACGGAGTTTCGATGAAAAAAGCACTCATGGCCTTATGCTGGCTGGTTTCTTCTTCATTGTTCGCTGAGACAGAAAAAGCGACTTTTGGTGGTGGCTGTTTTTGGTGTATGGAGCCACCATTTGAGTCGCTCCATGGCGTGAGTTCTGTTATCTCTGGGTACTCTGGTGGATCCATACTCAATCCAACATATGCGCAGGTCACCACCGGCGAGACGGGTCATATCGAAGTAGTCGAAGTCACCTATGATCCACGAATCATCGATTATCAAACCTTGTTGAATACATTTTGGAAGCAGATCGATCCCACCGATGCTGGCGGACAATTTGTTGATCGTGGTTCACCATATCGAACCGTGATTTTTACGCACTCAGAGACGCAGCAGTCCCTGGCTTTGGAATCAAAAAAGCGCTTGNCCGCNTCNCAAATTNTCGATGCNCCAATCGTTACCGANATCTTGCCCGCTCCAGCTTTTTACCAAGCTGAGGATTATCATCAGGATTACTACAAAACCAATGCACTCCAATATAAATTCTATCGATATCGCTCAGGGCGTGATCAATTTTTAGATCGAGTTTGGTCAGAACANGAAGGATTTGCCGTGTTCAGCGAGACAGGTTCTAAGGAAAGCAGCTATCGAAAACCGAGTGTTGAGGAAATCCGTGCGCGACTGACCCCACTGCAATTTCAAGTGACACAAGAAGATGGTACGGAACCTCCGTTTCAAAATGCCTTTTGGAATCAAAAAGCGGATGGTATTTATGTGGATGTTGTGAGTGGTGAACCGCTGTTCAGCTCGCTGCANAAATACGATTCGGGAACTGGGTGGCCTTCATTTTGGCAACCGCTCGAGGCGCAACANATTATTGAAAGAGATGACACAAAGCTATGGATGAAGCGTATCGAGGTGCGTTCTAAATTTGGTGACTCACATCTTGGGCATGTGTTCCCCGATGGACCAGAGCCAACTGGGTTGCGCTACTGTATCAACTCAGCAGCCCTGGAATTTATTCCGGTGTCTCAGTTGCAAGCCCTTGGATATGAAAAATATTTAACTCAATTTTCAGCAGCGCAGAATTGAAAAATAGTGAAGAGCCGCCAGTTGAGAAACTTTGGGGTAAGGAAATGGTGATGACAGTTCAAATTGGGTGGCGCGGTGAGATCGTTGATGTCAAAGGAAATCTGCCGGTNATAGGTCAAANAGCGCCCGAGTTTTCTCTAACCGCAAATGATCTTNGTGAAATTCAACTGGCTGACTTTGNGGGTCAAAATCTTGTTCTNAATATTTTTCCTTCCATNGATACGCCGACATGTGCCACGAGTACTCGTAGATTCAANGAAGAACTGGCGTCATTAGATAATACGGCTGTCTTATGCGTCAGTGCGGATTTACCTTATGCGCAAAAACGATTTTGCGGTTCAGAGGGTCTCGATAGGGTAAAGACGGCCTCTACCTTTCGGTCAACATTTTCTGACGATTATGGAGTGACGGTCTTGACNGGCATCAGGCGCGGCCTGACTGCCAGAGTGGTGGTTGTAATCGACCCTGCTGGGATCGTAAAGCATGTCGAGCTGGTAGAAGAAGTATCCACCGAGCCAGATTATGAAGCTGCATTAGCGGTGTTGTAATTAGCGTAGCAACGAGGCGATTGATTGGCGGGTCGCCTCGGTTGCTTGTTCTGCTTCCTGATTGAGACGTTCATAAACCTCGATAATTTGATTCGCCATCTCGGTTAGTTCGCTCCCACCACCGGACTGGCCACCNGTNTGCGTAATTAATACNGGCTCTTTGAGCGAGTCGTTCAATTCCTGGATTAGAAGCCATGCGCGTCGATATGACATGTTGATTGACTTTGCAGCNTTGGAGAGCGAGTGCTCTTTTTGGATCGCTTTGAGGAGAGCAATTTTCCCTGAGCCNAGAAGCGTATCGTTGTCACCGAGCACTAGTTTGAGCTTGAGGCGAGGCGCATGCATTGCTAGCAATCTCTCTTTTCCATCTTCCGGCGTGTTTTGCGCGGGTGCAGTACGTAACACGTTCCAATTTCATTATCACCTCGCGCCACAAACATGCGATATGGATTGCTTTTAACAATTACATTCACAGGAGAACCATAAGAGCGCTGAAATGTTGCTGAGGCACCGCCAAGAACCTGTAGTGCGCATTTCGTCATTGAATTGTGAGACACACGGACGCCAACCTCAGCTAAGTTACTTACGATATCTTTGCAAAATTCTTGGTTGGTATCTGATCGCGTGAAGTCACTAGCAGCGCTTGCGCTCATACTGAAACAAAAACAGCTGAGGAAGATAACGAGTTTTTTCATGCTGAAAGCCTAACAAGCCTTTTACTGACTGAACAGTATCAAAGGGTGATTCTGTTCTGCTTTGACCCGTCTGCGTCACGGTGATTCATTAACTGCATCATTCTAACTAAAGCCCAAGTCATCACTCCAATCACCATGATGACGACCAGAAGGCTCAGCCACATTGTATTAAACGTTTCGATATCGATTCCAAAAATCGGTTTCCACTCCATGTCTCGGTCACATAATGTTAGACCTGAAGCGCGCTGATGAGCTGAGCCATCGATAGACGGACTTGATTTGGATCAATTCGAGCGTTCGTCGAGCTCCATGTAACGATAAAACTTCAGCTCAAGATCATTTTGCAATGTTTGGTAACGTGCACTCTCCGCNGCGGCATGATCCGGATTTGATTGAAAAAATTCAGGGTTAGTCATTGCCTCTTCGAGCGCTTTGATTTGTGCTTCCATCTGCTCGATTTCGGCACTCAACGCCTCATATTCGCGTTTTTCATAAAAAGCGAGTTTCTTTTTGCTTGCCGGCTTCGGGGTAACAGAAGCATTTTTCTCCTCAGTTGGTTTTGTTTCCGTTGTCTGATCGCTAGGCCGTTGTCGGAGCCAATCACTGTATCCGCCGACATACTCCCGAAGTGTATGATCGGTATCGAAGGACCAAATGCCGGTAACAACTGAATCGAGGAAGTCTCGATCATGGCTGATGACAATCAACGTTCCTTGATAGTTCAGTAACGTATCTCGGAGAATATCGAGCGTTTCAAGATCGAGATCGTTCGTTGGTTCATCCATGATCAACAAGTTGGCGGGTTTCAAAAAGAGACGCGCAAGTAAGAGTCGATTGCGTTCTCCGCCTGACAGCATTCGGGTTGGTCCACGCGCACGATCTGGTGAAAATAGAAAATCTTGCAGATATCCAATGACGTGCTTTTTGCCACCACCGACTTCGACAAAGTCGGAGCCGTGTTGGAGGTTGTCGATCACTGAAGCATCATCATCGAGTGTTTCTCTCAATTGGTCGAAAAGCGCGATTTCGAGATTTGTTCCAAGCTTGGATGCGCCCTCTGTCGGTTCAATCAGACCAAGCAGCGTTTTGATCAGTGTACTTTTTCCTACTCCGTTGGGCCCAATGACTCCGATTCGATCACCGCGTAGGACTGTTGTTGCAAAGTCCTCAAACAGCTTGTTACCACCTAAAGTCAGACCCAACCCCTCTGCTTCGATGACCAGGCGCCCTGATTTTGACGCGTCAATGAGGGTAAGATCTGATGTCTGTTGACGCTCTCGACGCGCTGCACGTTCGCGTCTGAGTTGTTCTAGTGCGCGTACACGCCCTTCGTTGCGAGTCCGCCTCGCTTTGATCCCTTGGCGAATCCATTCCTCTTCCTTTGCGAGCTTTTTATCGAAAGCTGCAAATTGATCTGCTTCCACCGAAAGCTCTTGGTCACGCCTCGCCAGATAGGTTTGATAGTTGCATTCATAGCTTCTGAGGGTCCCGCGATCGAGTTCTACAATCCGCGTTGCGAGTGCATCGAGAAACCGTCGGTCGTGGGTGATGAAGAGGACAGCGCCCTGAAACAATCGGATTTGGTCCTCTAACCATTCAATCGCTGGAATGTCCAAATGGTTGGTTGGCTCGTCAAGAAGTAATACATCTGGCTCAACGACAAGAGCCCGAGCCAGCAATACGCGTCGTTTCATACCGCCGGAGAGTGCGTTGAATTGCGCATNAGGATCCAAACCAAATNTCGAGAGAGTTTGTTCGACCATTTGTTCGACTCGCCAACCATTNGCAGCTTCGAGTGCGTGCTGACAAGACTCAAGCGCCTGCATGTTTTTATCTGAGGGGTCTTCAGAGATCGATTTCAGCACTTCGTGATAGCTTTCAAGTAGTGGTGTGAGATCGCCAAGGCCTGACGCAACGACCTGAAAGATCGTACCCACCGTTCCGGTCGGCACATCTTGTACAAGTCGAGCAACTCTCAGGCTCGAGCTTTTGTTGATCTCACCGGAATCTGCANNGATTTCTCCCGCGATCAGCTTCATCAATGTCGATTTGCCCGCACCATTCCNACCGAGTAATCCGATCCGCTCTTTGGGTTGGATTTTGAGGCTGATATTCTCGAGAATCAGCGGTCCACCAAAGCTCACTTGAATATTTTTTATCGATAAGACGCTCACGCAACGCCTCNTGGGAAGCCCAGTTGACGCCACGNTTCGTAGAGGACAATCGCAACCGCATTTGATAGNTTCAAACTNCTGTTGTTTGGNCACATCGGGACACGAATGACTTGNGTCACTGCGTTGTGCTTTCTGACATCTTCGGGGAGCCCGCGCGTCTCAGGCCCAAACAATAGAACATCCTCTGACTGATAGGCGATCGATTCATACGACACAGTACCTTTGGTCGAAAGCGCAAAAATCCGTCTCTTCGGACCGCCGATATAATCATCCCACGACTCAAATTCNTTAACGCGTNCCAGATCGTGATAATCCAAACTGGATCGCCTNACCGATTTTTCATCAAGCGAAAAGCCCAGTGGNCGAATCAAATGNAATTGACTACCTGTGTTTGCACACAAGCGGATGATGTTTCCTGTGTTCGGTGGGATTTCGGGTTGATAGAGGCAAACTGTCAGCATGGCGAGACGATACGCGCGTTACTAGAGAAAAGAAAGCGTGCATCAGCGGTTCCAAAATGGAATGAATTAAGCATCCATAAATGCTCTTTATTTGTTTTGTCATCGCATCGANTATCGNATGTGAGGAGGAGCTTATGCATCCAGTTGGAACACGGATTATTCCGCGGTCATCAGACATTGGTAATCTTGAAGTCAAACGCGCATTACCATCACGCGAAAAACGCGCTGTTGGGTCATTTGTTTTTTGGGATCAATTCGGCCCAGGCGAATTGATTCGGGATGTTGGATTGGATGTCCGACCACACCCACACATTGGGCTTTCCACATTCAGTTATNTATTTGCAGGATCTATGCAGCATCGAGATAGCCTCGGTAATGATATGGTCATCGGGCCGGTGACTGTGAATTTAATGACAGCAGGCTCGGGAATTGTGCACTCTGAGCGATCAGACTCTGAGTCTCGGGCAAACATCTCCCAATTATTTGGCATCCAAAGTTGGTTAGCGTTACCTCGGGCGATGGAAGAGACGGCGCCGAGTTTTGATCACTACGGTGAATCGAGTCTTCCTCAATTCTCTGATCATGGGATCGAAGGCCGGGTATTACTTGGTGAATGGCTTGGACTCAAGAGCTTGGTTTCTTTTCCGTGGGATTCTTTGTATGTGGATCTCAAGATGTCCCAACACAGCGCCATCCAGATTCCAAAACAGTATCAAGAGAGAGCGATTTATAGTGCGCAGGGTGCGCTCGAGATCGATGGGATCCGATATCCCGAATCAGAACTCTTGATTTTGGCACCGGGTCAAGAAGTCAGCGTTGTTGCTCCGCTGGGTGCGCGGGTCTTGGTATTTGGTGGCGAACCACTCGATGCACCAAGACATCTTTGGTGGAATTTTGTGTCCTCAGATCAGGAACGCATTGAGCAGGCAAAAGCTGATTGGGTGGATGGCCGATTTGCTCAAGTACATGACGATAGCGAGTTTATTCCGTTACCTGAAAATAGTTGATTTCTAAGCCACTGGGCGAGCGCTTGCTCAGGAACATTCGGAATCTCTTGGTGTTCGATAATTGGCATGATTTCGAACTGGATTGGTTGATCGAGACGGCGTTTGATTTCGTGCATGTACAATCCAAGGCGAAGGGTGAGTGCCGTTCTCGACGCGTGTTGGAAAAGTTTCGAGTTGGAACCGTAGAATCGGATGGGTAGGACATCGCACCCAGATGCTTTCACCAGTCTCCCAACCAGCGGTTTCCACTTGTCATCTTCAACTGGTGCGCCACGCTGTTGAGACCATGAGACGGCACCTGCAGGGAAAAGCGCAACGACGCCTCCAGATTTGAGTATTTGAATGGCTTGCCGTCGAGTCTCGACATTGATTTTAGTTGCGTGTCGACCCGGTTGAAATTCAACAGGTAAGATATTTGGGTTCAAGGACGGTTCTTGTCTCAAAACCCCGTTGGCAATTACACGAAAATTGGGATCGAGCCGCGATGCGATCCAAGCCAAGGTCACTCCGTCTGTCACGCCGAATGGATGATTGGCGATCAGCAACAATCCTTGGTTTGTTCGACGCCGTGGGATTTCGATTTGCTCTGTTGACGGTCCGCGACATCCTAAATGATCCATGGCCATGTCCCAGACCTCCGGCGTTTGAAATGGACTGGATGCTGATTGGAATGCGCGATACCGACGCATCAGGCGTCCACGACCTGTGAGTGTCTCCATTGTTTTGATCAGGAGCCGTTGCTGNATCGGCATCCAATCTTCTGCGTAGGAAATAGGTTGCGACTTCACCATCAGATCACCAAACGTCAAGACACTGCAATAAAACCCTCATAGACTAATGAAATCAAGTAGGAGGCACGAATGAGGCATTTAACAGATACGCATGCACATACGGTGGCGAGTACACATGCTTTTTCTACGGTCGAAGAATATTTTCGAGCCGCTTCGGACAGAGGGCTCCAGTTGTTCAGTATTACAGATCATGGCCCGGAGATGCCCGACTCGCCCCATCCATGGCACTTTGGAAATATGCGAGTATTGCCTCGCATTCGTTATGGTGTGGCAATGCTTCGGGGGATTGAAGCGAACATCCGTCCCGCTGACCATCAGCCACTTGATGTCAATCACACGCTTATGAGTTTTATGGATTTTGGGATAGCGAGTTTCCACGAACCCGTTTTCCCACCATCGGATCGTCAAACGCATACGCGAGCGATGATTGCAGCCATGGAAACAGGTCTGATACAAATTCTTGGACATCCGGGTAATCCAAATTACCCGATCAACATTGGAGAGGTTGTTCGTGCTGCCCGCGACAATAACGTCCTGATCGAAATTAACAACTCATCCTTTGTCAGTTCGCGGCTCGGTAGCGAGCCTTACTGCATCGAGATCCTCGAGACCGTAAAGGCATTGGATTGGAAGGTGGCCCTATCAAGCGATTCCCATGTCCATTACACGATCGGTGACGTCGATGTTGCTCTTCAGAAAATTGATCAGATTGCATTTCCTGAAGGCAATATTGTGACGTTGAATGCTCGACGATTTATCGAGTTTTTGGCTGAGCACGGAAAGTCGGTCGCTCAAGATTTGTCAGAATGGTTAGCGGACTTAGAGAGACCGGAGATCATTGAGCTTTAGTCTTCAACTTCATCCTATTCATTCGATTGATTTTGAGTTCCACCTTACGACGCGTATGCTCGCGCTTTCATCAATGGATCGCTCATCATGGAACTNGCCGGTTTTGACATCGTTATTCTCATTTTTGTTGCATTACTTGCTGGCGCGATCAACACAGTGGCTGGTGGTGGCTCAAATCTAGTACTTCCAACCCTAATGATCATGGGGATGCCGCCTGAGGTTGCCAATGCAACCAATCGGGTTGGTATTTTTGTTGAGTCCGTGGTCGCGGTCTCTGAGTTTAGGCGGCATAAAAAGCTAGAAACTTTTGATCTCAAGGCGATTCTNATCCCNATGGCTATCGGAGGTCTCTTTGGTTCATTGGCGGCCGCCTTCGCGCCCTCTGCGATTCTTAAGCCGCTTTTGATTGGAACGATGATCTGTATGTCTCTNTTNGTTCTTTTCAGACCGGCAGTAGTCTCNCCNCNAAGCGGAACGACGGTACGTCGCGTGAGTGAGACTCCGTCTGCGTTGATCGGTCTGCTGGCCGCTGGTTTTTATGGTGGATTTGTTCAGGCGGGTGTTGGATTTTTACTGTTAGCATCGATCGCCGGTACGTTGTGTTATGACATTGTTCGAGCGAATGCGATCAAACTGGTTTGTACGTTCGTTTTTACGCTTGTTTCCCTCGCGATCTTTATCTGGCAGGACCANGTCGCTTGGATGGAAGGATTNATNCTATCAATCGGATATGTTGCTGGCGCTTATTTCGGCGTCAAATTTGCTGTGTACACCGATCCNAAGGTACTGAGATGGTTCTTATTCGCAGCCACGCTGCTCGCNGGTGGAGCAGCGATGGTTTTTTGATGCAACAGAGGACGTCGAGTTCCTCGGACTAGCGGCCAAGTATAAGGTAAAGCACGACAGCAATGATCACTGCGCCAACGATGTACTTAATNGTCGAGCTCTCTTGCATATCGTCATCCGATCGAGGTAAGGGATTTGGTTCAGCTGATTGAGGCTCAATAACGACTGATTTTTCCTCAACTACAGGTGCTTTGGATTCGGTTAATTGTGCATCAACCTGAGTTTGCGTTTTTGTAGCTGATTCTTTCGTGGCGGCTGCAGTCTTAGGCGCGCTTTTCCCCTTTAGCTTTGCTTCGACAGCCGCAGCGCTCCGATCTATTGTTTTGCCGATTTCGACGAATGATGCACCATCACTCAACATTTTATTTGCTGTATCTAGCTCGTCTGTAGTCCAACGACGTGGCGGCATTGATTACATCTCCTTGTTCTTCCCCACACTTTCATCACCATGATGGTTTCGTAGGGTTGTTTTTTTTTTGATTTGATGATTATGCTACTGAAATACAGAGGTTAACTTCAATTATTTTGTGTTTTCAATTCAGAGGGNTCAGTTNACTGGATACCGAGTTAATTGATTGAGTTAGGCGGTAAGACTGAATGGCAGATGAGGATCGGATTAANGAGTTTGTAAAACTTCAAAAGCAAGTCAAGCAAGACCCAAGACGTATTGCTGCGGTAATCAAACGATGGATGGCTGAAGATACGAAGCCGAATAAACGACCGAAGAAGTAAGGAGTAGATTTGGTGGAGAAACATTCNCCTGTTCAGAAGGTCTGGTGGTGGGTCGTCACGCTCTTCTACTTGACCCGTGATATTGACTTGGCGATAGAAAGATTGCAGGAGCGACAAGCTTGTGTGAGGGGTCAATGCATGCTGCCAAATTCGACTGATAGAAAGCATCGGTGAGTCCGTCGGATATGCCCATTTGATATCGAGACGTTCCGTCTGATTTNGCATCGTATGATTAGAAAGTTTCAGGTTTGGATGNTGCNATCGATGAACAANGCTGACAAGAAATGATGTTGAGGTCCCCTTTGATTCACAGGCAATACTCTCNAGGCTTTCGGTAATGNATGCGCTAAAAGAAGATTTCNATCTGTACAGTTCACGNTNAACGATTNGNAAATACAGATGAAAATATGATTCCCAGGCGGTCGGNAGANTCGGTTGGTTAGCTTTCGATTTTATCTTGAGCCTTTTGGTTGNCTGTTGGCGTTGTATTTCTTGNTCTTGAAAACGAGATCAAGACTTTNAAATCAAGAATAATGAGTAGTGAGGTGTCATATGTCGAAAACGCAATGTGAAGTCGAAATCCTGGTTCGTGGAGCTCACGATCAAATTGTTACCGGNTTGATGAAACTCGATATCGAGCAGTTGCGTAAAGGGCTTGAATGGAGCCGAACAAATTATGGAAAGCTTGATGTTGAGCGATTATTGGAAATAGCAATTGAATTGCATGAAAACGCAAACCTCTAGGGATATTGGATTTTCAGGAAAGCTTGCGTGGATTCGTTAACGCAGGCAGTTCTCGGTGGCGCAGTTAGCTATGCAATATTAGGTCAACGCANTGGAAAGCGTGCNGCGCTCTATGGTGCTGTTTTCGGTACNTTGCCTGATCTTGATGTGCTGATCGATTTCGGCGGGCCCATCGAAAATATGACTTACCATCGCGGTTTTTCTCACTCGNTTTTGNTTCAGNCTCTCGTGGCGCCTGTACTTGCTTGGATGATCACTCGTCCGAAGCAGTTGACTGATTCAGTNTTCCTCAAGTGGTGGCTAGCAATTTTCTTCTGTTTCGTCACTCACAGTTTGGCAGACTTATTTACGGTTTATGGCACACAGATTTTATGGCCCTNGTCAGCACATCCGTTTTCANATTCCTTGNTATTCATTATTGATCCGCTATATACACTGCCCTTGATCATTGCATTTGTAAGCGCNTTNGTTAGTCGGAATACCCGCCGTAATCTACAAATCAATCATTTGATGTTGATCGTCTCGACTGCTTATTTATGTTGGAGTGCGAGCGCTAAANTGTTGATCGATGAAAAAGCACTGACTGCTCTCAATTTTCGCGGCATCTCTCCCGCTGTNTATGAATCGACTCCCGCACCTTTCAATACACTGTTGTGGCGAAGTGTAGCCATAGCGGGTGATCACTATTACGAAATTTGGACATCGGTTTTTGATGAGATCGACGACGTACAGATTGTTGGTAATCCGAGAAATTTGGAATTATTGGAGCCGGTCGCCAATCATCCAAGCGTTCAACGATTGCANTGGTTCACAAAACAGCAGTACAAAGCTTGGGAATCTGGCGACAAAATTTTTCTAAGTGATTTGAGAATGGGTATCGAAGGTTCTTATGTNTTCAACTTCGAGGTTGCCAAAAGAGAAATTGATGGCGTNGTCANCGGGAGCTTCGCGCAACTGGAGCAGCGACCACAGCTCAGCCGAATGCCCGAGATTTGGCAACGGATTTTTGATCCTTCGGTTGAATTATCGAGCTACCCGGATCGGACGATAAAGTGATCTGATGATCATCTTGTGAAATATCGCAATAACAGATCGCTTATCGGAGCGTGGNCNTTTTGCACNACAGGTGAGTCGAGTTTNGAACATTTTTAGGTACCCGAGCGNTATATACGGGCCAANNAACTCATCGNATGATNTTTGCNGTCTAGTTTTAAATCNATTCAGACGCTGCAGANGGGGACGGGTATGAACCTAGAACTGGGNCTCCTTNCCCTGAAAGCCTAGGTTCATTCATCANATANACCCGGATNGTATCCTTTCCCGACAGNNGTTANATTACAGCATTGGTTAGNATATACAACCAACAATGCAATCAGTCGCATGCAAGGNCTCGTTCTGGTTACATTGTTAGCAAAAGNGGCCTGATCTCAGAGGAATGCCCAANTTTGGATATAGCCCCGCGATACGCTCTGCTAATTTGCGACCATATCGGCGCCACAACATAGTGGATTCTTAATTTTTCCTTCGCATTCTGGGCATTTTGAGGTTTGAACAACTGTTCCGTCATCAAGGGTCAATGCACTATTGACCAGTGGAGTATCACACTTTGCGCATGATGCATTTACAGCCATTCCGCATGCGTCACATTCGTAAGTTGCCATTATTAATTCCCTCTTTGATTTTTATTGATATGAGGGTGCAGACGTTTTGATCGAACGATTCTCCGTCGTCACTGACAAAGATACGCCTCTGAATCATACAAGTCGATTTCGTTTTCAAATGGGAGTCATCGCAAAACCTTGAACCGCAGACTTAGTCTCCCCACTAACAATAGGGTGCTAAAGTCCGGGAAAAATAATGGGAACAACCGGTTCATTCCTACTTTGGCTGAGCATCGCTTTGTTGATTGCGCTGCCAATCGCAGATACAGGGAGATAAGACTGATGTGTGGTGGAGTTGATAAGGATGAACTCAAGGACGAGGCAGACGCTGTGATCGGACAACAACCCATCACTAAGGCGCCGGGTAGCTCGCCCAAGCCGGAAGAAGATGATGGATATTATTATCCAGGAAGTGATCCACAGGAATGAAAAAACCAGATCGTGTAGCAGATAATAAATCGACCATGCCGTATGGCGATAGCGTTAGTGCGCCGGCAATAACGAAGGTTGACACGACCGGCTATCGCCAAGCGAAGTCGAAAGAAGCGTCTGCAAAGCTGCGCGGTCGTTACGAGGAACTACAGGAAGAATTTCGTCAACTCGTTGCGACCTCGGAAGATACGCAACGGATGTACGATGCCACAGTCAATTTTGTTCCAATCATTGGCCATACTTACCATCTATACCGACGGGAAAATGGTGAAGAGTGGGTCAGCATGATCGCGCCAGAGGAATTTGGGACTTACTACCATGAATATATTGGAAGTTATCGTCTCGCGACCGATTCTGTCTGGATCCGAGTGTGATCGCTGGGGACAACGACCGGATCGCTTCGGCAGATAACCCTTGTTTACCGAATGTGTTACCGATGTCCTCGGAATAACATGTTGCCCATGCGTCCGGTATGGACTGTCTAAATGTGATGGCCAGACAGTGGATAGATGCTTATCTGAGGCTCCATAGACCACTGATGTCTACCTAGAATCAAAGACTTACACATCTCCAGTTCATCTACAACAGCACTGTTTTGTCTACTCATTTGTCTACTGTTCAAACTGCATAACTCCCCAGTCTATTGTCATAGCCCAGGGTGGGCTTTTTAGATCCCCGGGAGGGGCTGAGTAGGCTTTAAGGGATTTGTAGTAACTGCTGAGACTTGTTTTGAGGTGTGATAACTTCAAATGAGACAACAATTTTGAATATCTTTAGAGCAGGGGTCAGCTATGACACAACCAAATGATTCCGATACCTCAGGTGAAAATGAAAAAGCTGTCGAAGATCTTAAGAAATCAGCTGAAATTAAAGATAGGGAAATAGATGACTTAAAAAAGAGAGTAGAAGATGAAAAACAATTGAATCAAATTCATCTCTCTATGATTCGGGAACTCCAAGCTCAATTAACTTCACAGTCTAGGTTGGGAATGGTCTTTCTATGTCTTCTACTAGTTTCAGGAATTATAATATTCGGATTTTCATGAGAAGAAGATGACTACGTGGGTCCCTTAGATAGATTGAATTACAGGCATTTAACCAATTTCCAAGCAATACAAATAGCCTCTGGGACGGAAGGTATATCAACAATACTGACGATGGTTTGTCGTGGTCTGAAAGCATTGGATTAAATGGTGGCCAGAGACGGAATCGAACCGCCGACACGAGGATTTTCAATCCTCTGCTCTACCAACTGAGCTATCTGGCCTCTAAGAGTAGGCCGCGTATTGAACAGAAATACTGGAACGCTGTCAACTTGAAGGTGGAACATATCCCTCGGGTTTTGCATATTCTTGGTTATCAAAAAAACGATGCATTTCTTGCGTCAGAAATTTCCGAGCATCCGGGTCCATCAAGCTAAGCCGATGTTCGTTGATAAGCATCGTTTGATTGTTTTGCCACTCTTTCCATGCTTTTTCTGAGATGTTTTCAAAAATATTGAGTCCGACTGCGCCGGGAAGAGGAGGCATAGGCAAGCCAGGTAATTCCTGTTGGTATTTTCGGCAGAAAACTATTCTCGTCATATCAAATCCTCAACCTTTAAGAAGTGTGTTGATGGGGGTTGGAACTCCTTTTTGGAAGCGATCAATTGGGCGCCACACACCGATCCCTGCAATGTCTTGCGAGTGAACTTTTAACTTGTAATGTTCTAGATGTACCTTGAAATGGCTAAAAGCATGTGTTAGTTCACCCTGATACTCAGCTTCAAGTACATCGACGGTTTTTAAGTGTTCGCTAATTTTAGATAGTGATGAACCAATGTGGGGTGCATAGAGCCCTCCCCAAATGCCTTCGAGTGGCCTTTGTAGAAATAGGGTCTCGTCTCGCTCATTTTCGAGTTGCAGCACGACCCAAGTTTCATCAGGTCGTTGTTTTACAGGTTTTGGTTTCGGAAAGAGCGATACTTTTCTGCGTTGATTCGCTTGGCAGTCATCAGCGAATGGACAACTCTCGCATGCAGGCTTGCTCCGGCGACAAACGATGGATCCAAGATCCATCATGGCTTGGGTGTGAATGCACGCATCAGGGCCAGAATTTGGCGTCAGTTGGTCCGCGAGCTCCCACAATATTTTCTGGGCAGAGGTTTTCGATAAATCGCCATGAATACAGAACAAGCGAGACAACACGCGTCGAACATTGCCATCTTGTATGACACCACGTAATTCGAAGCCTAACGACAGGATGGCTCCTGCTGTTGATCGCCCGATCCCCGGGAGCTGAATCAATAAATCGAGATCTTTTGGGATCTCACAATGGTGGTCACTGACAATAATTTTGGCCGCTTTGTGTAAATTCCGAGCTCTCGAGTAATATCCAAGGCCAGCCCAGTGGGCGAGTACTGAATCTAGCGACGCGTTTGCAAGATCACTGATCGCTGGAAATTCTTTCATGAATTTTTGAAAGTACGGTACAACCACCTGAACTTGGGTCTGCTGTAGCATAATTTCTGAAACCCAAGTTGCATAAGCTCCCTGCCGCTGCCACGGTAGCTCACGACGGCCGTATTGTTTTTGCCAAACAGCGAGGCGCTCTGAAAAATTTTCGATCATCGATTCAAAAGATTTTTCAATAAATTAGAGCCTTCGCTATCGAGCTTTTTCTTGATCGCCTCTTCAACAGACGATTTCAATTGTTGCTCCGCCGCCTTGAACTTTTCATTAGCTTGTTTTCTCAATTCTTTTTCAGCTGCTTTGGCAATCGCTTGATTCAGTGCCTTCTCATCTAAGGAGCANTTGAGCGATTNATTCCGCAATTGACCTCGACAAGAAAGAGGGAGTGATACACCGTTAAGCACCNTTGGCGCAGTGCATGAACCGATCACACCATCACTGGGTATCTCGATCGATCCTTGGANATTTGATGCAGTAGAAACGAGACTGATTCTTCCTTTTCCTTGGATGGCGATATTCGCAACAGTCGCTTTTATCGACTCAATTACGGCAATCCCTTCTTGAAAATCCGCTTTCAGCGCAAGCGTATCAGCGGTGTTGGCGCTCAAATTTCGCTCTGACGCGATGGTCTGACAAAGGACATCTGAAACATTCAGTGGTCCCAAAAACGCATTNGCTATCTTTGCGCGTANAGGCCCAGANACAGATGTCATCATTTCNTCCTNGGTTNGCCCTGCTNCTCNNAAGTCAAAGGTCGTNTGTAGTGATCCNGATAGGGTNTCCAGGGGCTTTGCGAATTGAAACTGNGACAGCTGAATTCCGTTGNCCGTACCAGTCAAATTTGTGATTTGTGGGGCGATTAGATGGGTGCCAGCAGCNCGAAGCTCGCCGCCAAATAAGTTGGCATCCAGCCGCCCGAATGTAATTTCATCTGCACCGATTCCAAGATCTACACCAACGTCAGTCAATTCATGTTGATTGACGATCAACGAGCCAACATCAACCTTGTAGGTGCCGAGTAAAACAGGTGGCAGATNTGATTGTNCCGNGTTTGNATCTGCCTCAGTCGTTACATAGTGATCTAAATTGAGCGTATCCGCCAACAGCTCCAGATCAATATTGAGTGGATTCAATTGCAAGTCAACGCGTCCATCAATNGATGTNTCATCCAGTGTCAAAGCAAACGGTCGGANACTGACGAGATCGTTAGACACTTTGAGCCCGGTGTTTAATTGGAAGCGGTTAAACCGATCCAATTCGCTTGTCTTTGGAACGGCAAAATTNCCCGCTCTCAGCCATTGTCGCAGGGATAGCTCATCGACGGACAGTTGNCCCTCCCCACTGAATTGCCCTGANTTGGATGCACTGAGGTAACCGGCGTAGCCAAGTTTTAAATCGCGTGATTGCAACTCGAGGTCTCGAATGGTCAGGCCATCGAAGGTGGCGGTTGGAATAATTTNTGCGCCGATCTTCAAAGGTGCTTGTTTCTCAACCAATTCAATATAGGTCTCGAGTTCAAGACGGCTCGCGGTCGCGGGGCTAAGAGAATCGACCGATAAATTCAATCGATTGANCGTCAGNCCAGGNTACAAACCCTCAATCNCCCCACTTTGAATCGCTAATTGCCGAATCAATATNGCCNTATTTGCGCTTTCTGAGGACTCTTTTNTGGCTGAATCAGCGTTTGAGGATTTGCTCAGATCAAATCTGATTCTTGGAGACATTGCNGTCAGTTCGTCGATGATNATGGTNTCAGACAAAATCGATAAAATTGAAAGAGAACCTTCCAGTTGATCTGCGTCAAAGNTCCAANTTGCAGAATTCGCTTGAACATTTTCGACTGTAATTCCAAACCATGGCCAAAAAGTCCAAGCAATATTGCCATCTAACCGTAGGGCAATTTGTTGCTTTTTTGCAGTTTCGATTAACGTTGGCTTCAGGTCATTTGGGTCGAGAACCTGTGTGATGTAGGCCACTGAAGCCGCAACAGCGACAATGGAAACCATCACCANTATGAGAANAGCTTTGAAAATTCGCATGACACCCTCTGTCGTCAGTCAGACCCAGTCCCGTTATACTACGGTGTTTATAACGGCTTAAGGAACAGGCCATGGTAGATCGTATTGCCTCAGTGGAAAGAAATACATTAGAAACACAGATTCAAGTTAGGCTAAATCTTGATGGAACCGGTGTCGGCGATTTTAAAACAGGNATTCCGTTTTTTGAGCATATGCTCGATCAGGTCTCACGCCACGGATTAGTTGACCTGTCGATTCAGGCGACTGGGGATTTAGAGATAGATGACCACCACACTGTGGAAGATGTTGGAATAACGCTTGGGCAGGCCTTTGCTGAAGCCGTTGGTGATAAAAAAGGAATGACGCGTTACGGGCATGCCTATGTACCGCTCGATGAGGCACTCAGCCGAGTTGTGATCGATTTTTCTGGTCGACCTNGCTTATTCTACGANATCNCTTTCACTCGCTCAGCTGTTGGGGGTTTCGATGTTGATTTGTTCCGCGAGTTCTTCCAGGGATTTGTGAATCACGCGCAGGTGACTTTGCANATCGATAATCTCAAAGGTGACAATTCTCACCATCAAATTGAAACAGTTTTTAAAGCCTTTGGCCGTGCTCTGCGAATGGGATTGAACCCAGATCCTCGGATGGGAGNAATGATTCCGTCGACGAAAGGNTCGCTGTAAATGACGCAAACAGTCGCCGTNATTGATTACGGGTCTGGGAATTTGCACAGTGTTGCCAAAGCGGTTGAGTATGCGGGACAGTGNCNTGTGCTCGTCACTGCNGACGCAAAAGAAATTCAGNCTGCCGATCGGGTCGTGTTGCCCGGTGTGGGTGCGATGGGTGACTGCATGCAAGGCCTGAAAGAACGAGGGCTTGATTTAGTCGTGCTCGGAGTCATTCAGGAAAAACCACTGATGGGTGTGTGTGTTGGCATGCAAATCCTNACCGAGTCTGGTGAGGAGAGCGCAGGTGTTAATGCNTTAGGCGTGTTTCCTGGGCAGATTACGCAATTCTCTAAATCGATGAAAAATCCGAAAGGAGACGCGTTGAAAGTCCCGCATATGGGCTGGAACGAGGTCGAACAAGGTNAGCATCCAATGTGGAANGGGATAGCCGATCGGACACGTTTTTATTTCGTACATAGTTATCGGTATGCCGATGCTACAGCAGAGTGCGCAGTTGGAACCTGCGAGTATGGTGCGCCGTTTGCGGCTGCACTTTCGAAGCCCAATGTCTTTGCGGTGCAGTTTCATCCTGAAAAATCGCATGACGCTGGCATTTATCTTTATCGAAACTTTTTGACTTGGGACGGGGCATGCTGATNATTCCTGCGATTGATTTGAAAAATGGAACCTGTGTACGTTTACGTCAGGGTCGTATGGACGACGCGACGGTCTATTCANATGATCCAGTGGCGANNGCGTCGCGCTGGGTTGAAGCAGGTGCTGAACGTTTGCATGTGGTTGATCTCGATGGNGCGTTTGCAGGAAAGCCTGAGAATAAAGAGGCGGTTGNAGGCATTCTTGCAAAGTTTCCACAATTACCNGTTCAGCTTGGTGGAGGTGTCCGNGACCTTGNCACTATCGAAGCCTATCTTGACCTCGGTTTGTCTTGGGTGATTATCGGAACTCAGGCNGTCAAAGAGCCTGAGTTTGTGACTGAGGCGTGTCAGCGATTTCCGGGTCATATNATTGTTGGCGTTGATGCCAAAGATGGCTGGGTTGCAACTGAAGGTTGGGCAGAGGCAAGTACCGTATCAGCGACTGAGGTTGTNAAACGGTTTGNNGACGTTGGCGTATCTTCTGTTNTTTATACCGACATTGGTCGCGATGGCATGCTATNCGGGGTCAATATTGATGCAACTGCATCGCTNGCAANAGAGACAGGATGTCCGATCATTGCATCGGGCGGNTTAAAAGGTTTGAGTGATATAACAGCTTTATTGGCAGTTGAATCTGATGGTGTCGTCGGTGCCATTACGGGCCGTGCAATCTATGAAGGCACATTGGATTTGGCTGAAGCAATCGCCCTAACGGAGTCCAACTAAGTGGGGCTTGCCAAGCGTATCATCCCTTGTCTNGATGTTGATNANGGTCGGGTTGTCAAAGGTGTTCAATTTGAGGATATCCGTGATGCGGGTGATCCTGTTGAANTCAGCCGCCGATACAATCNAGANGGTGCCGATGAGATTACCTTTTTGGATATCACGGCCAGTCACGAAAANCGAGCAACGACATATGAGACGGTNTCTCGTATGGCGAGTGAGGTGTTTATTCCTTTAACTGTCGGTGGTGGTGTCAGGAANACAGATAATATTCGTGATTTATTATTGGCNGGAGCCGATAAAGTTTCGATTAATACAGCGGCTGTTTTTGAGCCTGAATTGGTCAAAAAAGCAGCGGAAAAGTTNGGGTCACAGTGCATTGTGGTTGCAATTGACGCAAAGCAAGTTGAGCAAGGCCGTTGGGAAATTTTTACTCATGGTGGCCGAAAGCCAACAGGACTCGACGCTGTCGAGTGGGCCGTACGAATGGTCTCTNACGGTGCGGGAGAAATCCTCTTGACCTCGATGGATCGAGATGGNACACGCGACGGTTTTGACTTNGNCTTAACGCGGTCAGTAGCAGATGCCGTGACTGTTCCAGTGGTTGCATCTGGTGGCGTTGGTCATCTCAATCACTTGNTCGATGGTGTCGTTCAAGGTCATGCTGAAGCGGTTCTTGCGGCGAGTATCTTTCATTTTGCGCAATACACGATTGGTGAAGCAAAAGAGGTAATGGNGGCCGCGGGGATTGAAGTTCGCCTCTAACGAATCAACAACTGCGAACCGCGTAGTAGNTTGTAAGCATGANGCAATTGATTGTCTTCAGTCAGCCGATCGACGATTTTGTCACTGCTTCCAGATNGCTCACTGGCATTCTCCAAATGCTTGGGTAAATCTGCTTCACGAATCCGGGTATCGGTCTCGATTAATGCCTCTCCCGCGGACACTTGAATTGTTGGTTGAATGCCCGTGGCCTGAATCGAACGCCCGTTTGGCGTGTAATAAAGCGCCGTGGTNAGTTTGAGCGCGTATTTGTTTTCGAGCGCTAGGATTGTTTGGACGGAACCTTTCCCGAACGATGGAGTTCCGATCAGCACAGCACGCTCGTGATCCTGTAATGCTCCAGCAACGATTTCGGCTGCGGATGCTGAGCCNCCGTTGATTAAAACAACAATTGGTTGATCGGCTAAGACCGTCTCGTTAGTCGCCTCATATTTCGAATCTAAAAACTCGTCACGGCCCTTCGTGCTAACGATNAANCCCTCATTGATGAACGCGTCNGTAACTTCGATTGCGGCTGATAAAACTCCGCCNGGGTTGTTTCTTAAATCAAGAATTAACCCATTGAATACGCCCTGAGATTGGAAATTGCTAATCGCTTTTATTAGATCTGGACCGGTCCGATTTTGAAACTGCGAGATTCGCAGGTAGCCGATACCATGAGGTAACATTTCGTGCTTAACACTCGTAACGTGGATGACTGCGCGCTCGAGCGATACGGTCACTTCTTGCGGTTGGCCCTCGACTTCCCTGAGAATGCCAAGAGTGACTGCTGATCCGAGGGGTCCGCGTAGGATTTCAATGGCTTCTTGAAGGCTAATGTCTCGTACAGGTTCTTCGTCAACGTGAGTAATGATGTCTTTTGTAAGAATTCCTGCACGTGAGGCGGGAGAGTCATCAATCGGTGCAATGACTTCGATGAGACCACCGATCACATCCATTTCGATGCCGATTCCGCCAAATGAACCAGATGTTGAGTCGCGAAGACTCGAAACATCGCGTGGTTTGAGGTAACCCGAATGTGGATCAAGCTTTGCCAACATACCATTAATGGCATCATTGAGTAATGTTTGGTCGTCAATTTCTTCGACATACTCGCCTTTAATATGCTCATAGACTTCAATGAAGGCGCGTAACGCATCTAATGACTCGACGTCAGATGACTGCTCTGCAGCCTGAGCGGCTACAGAGATGACAAGAAGAAAGCTCAGAATGTTTCGAATGTTTTTCATCATGTTCTCAATTTAACCATGAGCTTGGGTTGACTGGCTTTCCATTTCGAGTCACTCCAAAATATAACGCGGTGAGGTCCAGACTACCGGTATTTCCAGCAATCGCAATCACTTGCCTCGCTAAAACGGTTTGGCCAGTTTCAACAGTTAAGCTTTGGTTATGGCCATAAATTGTCGCGTGACCATCGTTGTGGGCAATGACCACGACCAGGCCATAGCCAAGGAGATATCCGGCATAAGCCACCTTACCTGCTTGCACAGCCTTCACTTCGCTATTATCCGACGTGCTGATCACAAGCCCCTGCCAATCGCCAAAACCATCTTGCCGGTTTTGCCCAAACCGTCTGAGCACACGACCGTCAACGGGCCATTGCATTTTTCCTTTGAGAGATTTAAGCCCTGCGCTACCCGATTGAAGTTGTAGCGACTTGATGCGGCGATCAAGGGATTGAAGATCTGAGTTCAATGCATCTTTACGCTGTTGTTTCGTTTTCAATGTGCGACTAATACTCGCCAGTAGTTGTCGTTGATCCCGGGTTTTTTGTGATAACGCATCCCGTGTATCGGTCAGGTCGAGCAATGTTTTTTGTGCGACTTGCGTCTGTTGCTCTTGGTCTGCAAGCAAGGAGCGGAGATTGTTGGCTTTTTGCTCAATCACTCGTGCATTGTTTTGTCGTGCATCGAGAAGAAATGGAAGATAGTCGGCCAGTTCATTATCAGTCATTGCATTTGATCGCAACGTTGATCCAGTAACGTAGTAAGCAACCAACTCTGCCCGATATTGTTTAATCAGATCTTTGATTTCTTTGGTAATCCAATTGATATTCTCTTTAGTCGTTTTCTGCGTTTCGGTTAACTCGCGAAGTAATTGTTCCGAGGAGGCAATTTCGCGGGTGAGTTTTTTTGATTCCACGTTCAAACGATTGAGCTCAGACTCGATGACTTTCAGTTTTTTTGTATCAAGCTGAACATCTTGCTTTAGCGTTTTGAGTTGTTGCTCAGCCTTNTGACGTTGAGTTTCTGCATTACGAATATCGTTNGCCTGGTTCTGAGTGCTCCATAGAGCGATCAATAACCAGANGATCCGATGCATTAGAATTTCAGAAGCGACCGACCGGTCATTTCTGCGGGTTGGTCCAGGCCAAGAAGTGCGAGCAGTGTTGGAGCGACGTCGCGTAGGGCTCCTACTGAGAGGCCTGATGCNTTCACAGGATTTGCTCCTAACCAAATCGGTACCGGTCCAGTCGTGTGTGCTGTGAANGGTTGNCCATTATCTGGATCGATCATCTGTTCCGCATTGCCGTGATCGGCGGTAATCAGGCAAGCACCTCCAACTGAATTACATGCTTGCAATACGCGCTCAACCGACTGATCAAGCGCTTCAATTGCTTTGACGGCCGCATCGAAATTCCCNGTATGGCCGACCATGTCACCATTTGCGTAGTTGCACACNATNAAATCAAATGTTTGCGATGANATGGCATTGACGAGATAGTCTGTCACTTNAGGAGCACTCATTTCGGGCTGCAAATCATAAGTNGCAACTTTCGGGGAAGGGATNAGTTCGCGGTGCTCGCCNCTCGCGAAGGCTTCTTGGCCGCCGCTAAAGAAAAAGGTGACGTGGGCATATTTTTCTGTCTCTGCGATTCGTAGCTGCGATAACCCGGCATCTGAGACAACGTCACCAAGCGTGTTAGTCAGCGGTACTGGGGGGAAGGCGACGCGTACGCCGAGATNGTCTGCATACTGTGTCATTGTCGAAACAGAGACTTCTTGAATCCAGCTTGGTCGACTGAGCTCAGGAAGTGACTGCGCCGTAAGCGCTTTGGTAATTTGTCTTGCTCGATCGGCTCTGAAATTCATTACAATGACAACATCCTCGGGCCGCATTTCCCAGGATTCACCGAGGCGTGTCGCCTTCAGAAATTCATCTGTCTCGCCGCGTTGGTAGGCTTGCTGCATGCCTTCGACTGCCGTTCCTGCTGAAAACTCAGCCTGACTTTTGGTGATCAGATTGAACGCGCTCTGGATGCGATCCCAATTATTGTCACGGTCCATTGCGTAGTAGCGGCCNCAAAGGCTNGAGAGTTTGTAATTGGTGTGAACCGTTTCTAGCCGTTGGAATCGAACCAGCGAATGTTCCGCTGATTGTGGAGGCATATCCCGACCATCTAAAAAGGCATGCAGACGTGTCATCGGAACGCCTAATGAATCTGCTAAGCCGATCATTGCTTCAATATGATCTTCGTGGCTATGAACACCGCCCGGACTTAGTAATCCGAGAATATGAAGCGTGCCTTCTTGAGCCTTGGCTTGACGACAGGCACTGACAAGGACTTCGTTGGTTTCGAAGTCGCCTTCATCGATTGCTTTACTGATTCGCGTGAAATCTTGATAAACAATGCGACCAGTCCCGAGGTTCATGTGACCAACTTCAGAGTTACCCATTTGACCTTTTGGCAAACCCACTGCTTCACCCGATGTTTCCAAATACGCACTGGGGGCATTTTCNGCCAGCCGATCAAATGTTGGTGTGTTCGCATGATAGATCGCATTGTCATCCGCAACTTCGCGGATCCCAAAGCCATCTAATATTAACAGTACAACGGGTTTAGGTCGCATTTAATGGTCCAGAATTGATCGAATATTACGGATCTAGGCATGGATCTGACGAGGGACCCGTGACTTCGCCAGCGACATCATTATACTCGACGTCTTAATTTGGATCACGGTCTCTCGTCATTTATGCAGGAATTTATCGGATTTGCTCAGGAAAACTGGGNGCTCATGGTGTTGTGGGTCTCTGCGGCTGGAACACTTTACTACACGGAAACAAAAAAAGCGGGTAAGTCAGTGAATACGACGGAAGCGACTCGGATGATTAATCGCGAGAACGCGTTGATTCTNGATATTCGTGAACAAAAAGAGTTTACCCAGGGGCATATTGCTGGGGCGTACAATCTCCCAGCGAGTGTANTCGATAAAAAAGTGTCCGAGATTGACCGTCATAAGGCGCACCCTGTGGTCGTTGTTTGTAAAATGGGAACCTCAGCAGGATCAATAGCGAAAACGTTNAAAAAACGAGGATTCGAAAACGTTGTTCGGCTAGCCGGTGGTATGTCTGAATGGACAGCTGCGTCACTGCCCACTAAAAAAGGAAAGTCGTCATGAGCAAGGTGGTANTGTATACCACCGGANTCTGCCCATTTTGCATTATGGCAAAACGGATTTTCGATGACATGAAAGTCCCTTATGAAGAGATTCGTGTTGATNAACACCCGGAAAAGCGTCAGGAAATGANGGAAATCACTAACCGACGTACNGTGCCTCAGGTATTNATCGGCGATCACCATGTCGGTGGTTGTTATGATACACAGGGCGCGCTTCGTTCGGGACAACTTAATGTATGGTTAAAGGAAGCAGGTATTCATGTCTGAAGAAGTTCCACAGAATTTTTCGATTGCCCGAGTTTACACAAAAGATTTATCGCTTGAATCGCCAAAAGCACCTCAAATCTTCGAAAAACAGTGGAATCCCAAGCTTGGACTTGAGGTGGATGTCACCAATGAAAAATTAAGTGACACATTGTATGAGGTCATCCTGAAGCTCGGTGTGACTGTGAAGACTGACGACGAAGTCGCATTTTTGATTGAGATCCAACAAGCCGGGATTTTTGTGTTGCAAGGGTTTGATGAAGCGACAGTCGAACATGTTTTGGGTTCAATGTGCCCGAATATCCTGTTNCCATATGCGCGCGAGACGATCGATTCATTAGCCGTGAAAGCGACGTTCCCGGCGCCGATGCTTGCACCNATCAACTTTGATGCGCTCTTGGAGCAGCGCAAGCAACAAACNACGAATTAATCTTCGGCGATATCCACNTCCGCGAANCCAAGCTCTTTGAGTTTGCGNGTGAGGGTGTTTCGACCCCAGCCTAGTTTTTCTGCGGCTTCTTTCTTGCGGCCGGCAGTATCTGTCAGCGCAACCTCGATCAGGGTCCTCTCAAATTCTTCAGTTAACTTGCTGATCACTTCACCTTCATGAGATTTAATCAAACTCGCGGCCCGTTCACGAAGAAGCCCTGTCCACGTTAACGCCGATTGATGTGTTGTTTCTGCCGGTGATGTCACTTCAGGGGGAAGATCTTGCGCTTGTATTTGTGGATTTGGTGCCATCACCGATAGCCAGCGACACATATTTTCNAGCTGGCGCACATTGCCGGGCCAACTAAATTCTGCGAGTGCGCGTTTTGCATCCTCGCCGAGATGTTTGGCTNCTGTATTAATCTCCCGCGCAGCGAGTGCTAAGAAGTGTTCAGCNAGAGCTGGAACATCCTCTCTGCGGTCTCTGAGCGCNGGTAATNGGATACGAATTACGTTCAGCCTNTGGAATAAATCCTCGCGAAATAGGCCTTCTCTGACGCGTTCTTCTAAATTTTGGTGAGTTGCAGCAATGATTCTTACATTCACCTTCACTGGTGATGTGCCTCCGACACGATAGAACTCATTATCTGCAAGGACGCGCAACAACCGTGTTTGTATGTCGAACGGCATATCTCCGATNTCATCGAGGAAGAGTGTTCCACCGTTAGCTTGTTCAAAGCGCCCNGTACGAGCACCGGTTGCGCCNGTNAACGATCCTTTTTCGTGACCGAATAGCTCGGATTCGACNAAGTCCTTTGGGATAGCTGCCATNTTCAAGGCAANAAATGGACCGCCTTTTCGCGGTGAATTCGCGTGGACGGCTTTGGCCACCAATTCTTTGCCAGTCCCTGATTCTCCATTGATCAAGACCGTGATTTCGGCTTGAGCGAGTCGGCCGATCGCTCTGAACACGTCCTGCATTGCCGGTGCCTCACCCAACATGAGTGGGTGNGCATCATTGGANTCGGTCTCAATCGTTGGGGTTGGCTCTTGATGACGCTCAAGAGCCCGTTGAACCAATAAAATTGCATCGTCAACATCGAAAGGTTTGGGAAGGTACTCGAAGGCCCCGTGGCTGTATGATGCGACCGCGCTATCCAAATCCGAGTGCGCGGTCATCACGATGACAGGAAGCTTCGGAGAGACAGTGTGAAGGTGCTCGAGAAGCGAAAAGCCATCTTCGCCAGGCATACGAATATCTGTCATCACAACGGTTGGAGTATTTGCTTCGAGTGCTTTTCGTGCGGCTTTCGCGGAGTCAAAAACTGCGTGGTCAAAACCCGCGTTCTGGAGTGCTTTTTCAAGAACCCAGCGTATAGAGCGGTCATCATCAACCACCCAAACAGTAGGTGAACTCATGGCATATCTCCTAATGGCAACATCACATCTATGGCGGTATGTCCGGGTTCAGATTCCACTTCAATCCAACCGCGATGCCGCGAGATGATGGTTTGTGTTATGGATAACCCGAGTCCAGAGCCTTGGGCTCGACCGGAGACCATGGGAAAGAAAATTCTTTCTTTTAGATCTTCCGGAATGCCCGGCCCATTGTCCTCTATCCGCACTCGCAACATTGTGTGCGCACCTTTCGAACCAGGAAGTGCACGGCGAATAGCGCGCGTGCTGAATCGGACCCACGGCAATAAGGTATCCGACTCGGTGACGGCTTCTAAGGCGTTTTTCGTGATGTTTAAAATGGCTTGATAGAGTTGCTGTGCGCTTCCTGTGGTCTCTGGTAGCGACGGATCATAATCTCTTTGGAAATCTACTTTACCACCTGCTTGAGCGCTGAGCAGGGACCTGCACTGTTCCAATAGTCTGTGAATGTTAATCGAATCGTTAACTTGCTTAATGCTTGGACCTACCAAGTTATCGACTAAACTAGTGAGCCGATCTGTCTCGGTAATTATCACTTCAAGATAGTCTTGGTAGATCGATGCATCAGCTTCTTTCGAGAGTAACTGGGCAGCTCCCTTAATGCCGCCCAGCGGATTTTTAATCTCATGCGCTAGACCCCGTAATAATTGTTTTGAGCTTTGCTCGTCTTTTGAATACCTTGCTTCACGAGCTATCTTTAGAATTTGATCTACTTCAGCTAGTTCAACTAATATTGCTCCATTGATATCGAAGCTGTATTCTAACTTACTAAATGAGGCGTCTGTCGTTGACATAGATCGTCCCGCAACAAGTTGCAATTCCCGATAGGTAAAGTTATGCCCCAGTTTGACGCAATCAGCTAGCGAGTCATTGACCTCACCAGCTTGTGCGGAGGCCATAAAATCTGACAACTTGCGGTTCTTCAAATATTTCCAATTAGTCGAGACGATTCGGCAAGCTGACTCGTTAGCCCAACAGATTTTTCCGCTAGCGTCTAATACCATTATTCCGTTGTTCAAAGAGTTAAGAAGTGCCAGATACATGGTGCTGTAAAGACGGAGACTCGCGTCTCCGTCTTTACCTTTAAACGCTGTAATACATGCCGAATTCGACCGGATGAGTGGTCATGTTCAGTCGTTCAACTTCTTCACGCTTAAGCTCGATATATCCATCGATCATATCATCGGTGAAAACACCGCCGGCCGTCAGAAATGCCCTATCTGCGTCAAGTGCATCTAGCGCTTGCTCTAAGCTCGAGGCTACCGTTGGGATCGCGAGAGCTTCTTCTTCTGGGAGGTCGTACAGATCTTTGCTTGCGGCTTCACCTGGGTGGATCTTATTCTGTATTCCATCAAGACCAGCCATTAACATCGCAGAGAACGCCAAGTATGGGTTTGCTGTTGGATCTGGGAAGCGGACTTCGATGCGACGACCTTTTGCACTTGAAACGTAAGGAATACGGATTGATGCAGACCGATTTCGAGCCGAGTATGCAAGCATCACCGGCGCTTCAAAGCCAGGGACTAGCCGTTTGTATGAATTTGTCGATGCGTTTGCAAAAGCATTAATGGCTCGCGCGTGTTTAATGATTCCACCGATATAGTAAAGAGCTTCATCAGATAGACCCGCATAACCATTACCAGCAAACAAGTTTTCGCCGTCTTTCCAGATGGACTGATGGCAGTGCATGCCCGACCCATTATCTCCAACCAATGGCTTCGGCATAAATGTTGCCGTTTTACCGTAGGCGTGCGCAACGTTATGCACCACGTACTTGAGCACTTGAACTTCATCGGCTTTTTTGACGAGCGTGTTAAACTTCACTCCAATCTCGTTCTGGCAAGCGGTCGCAACCTCATGGTGGTGAACCTCTACCTCGAGACCCATTGCTCCCAAGGTTTCGCACATCGCAGTTCTCAAATCCATTGCAGAGTCGATTGGTGGAACAGGGAAATAACCGCCTTTAACACCTGGTCGGTGCGCCATATTACCGCCTTCAAACTCAGAGCTACTTGCCCAGGCCGCTTCTTCGGCATCGATTTTATACATCGCCCCGGACATATCGGCCTTCCACTGAACATTATCGAATACAAAAAATTCAGGTTCTGGTCCGAAGAAGGATGTATCACCGATTCCAGTCGACTTCAGATACTCTTCAGCGCGAAGAGCCACTGAACGAGGATCACGCTCGTATCCCTGCATCGTACTTGGCTCAACAATGTTGCATCTCAAATTTACGGTCACCTCTTCCGTAAACGGGTCAATGACTGCTGTCGCGTCATCGGGCATCAAGATCATGTCTGATTCATTAATTCCCTTCCAGCCAGCGATAGAGGAACCGTCGAACATCGCACCTTCGGCAAAAAACTCGCTGTCTACTTTCGACGCTGGGAAGGTCACGTGTTGCTCTTTACCACGTGGATCGGTGAAACGAAGATCTATCCAACGCGCTTCGTTGTCTGCAATTAATTTCAAAGTATTTTCGGACATTTTTGACTCCGTATATCGAACTTACTATCTCAACTCACTCGAGCTGAACACCTAGGTGCACATAGCAATCGTTATGCCGTTTTGATAAACGCTTGGTTTTTAAGCGAATACAGGTGCTATTGTGGTGCAGAACTCTCTGAAACCGCACCATAGTAGTGCATATTGCGCATGATATCGCACAATAATGATGCAGACCAGTCGAGCATAAAAAAACACACAGCTGTCATCGAGTGTCCGTTATACTCCCGCGCGCTCGGAGGACTTTATGATTGAACGGATACGTAACGTAGCGATCATTGCGCACGTTGACCATGGGAAAACCACACTCGTCGATAAGCTACTTGCCGCGTCTGGCACACTCGACAGAAAAGAGGTCCAAAATGAACGCGTCATGGATTCGAATGACCAGGAAAAAGAGCGTGGGATCACAATCCTTGCGAAAAATACTGGTCTCAATTGGAATGACTTCCGGATTAATGTCGTGGATACGCCCGGTCACGCTGATTTTGGTGGTGAGGTTGAACGCGTATTGTCGATGGTCGATGCGGTGCTATTGGTCGTTGATGCAGCCGAAGGCCCCATGCCGCAGACCCGGTTCGTGACGCAAAAAGCGTTTAATCAGGGCCTGAAGCCAATTGTAATCGTCAACAAAGTGGATAAGGTTGGTGCCGATCCGCACGGTGCAATTGACGAAGTATTTGATTTATTTGACCAGCTCGGTGCTACGGATGATCAACTTGATTTCCCCGTAGTGTACTGCTCGGCCATTAATGGGCTGTCGGGTCCAGAGTCAGACCAATTGATTGAAAGCATGGAGCCGATTCTTCAGGCCATTGTAGACCATTGTCCGGCTCCCGAGGTCGATCTCGATGGACCACTTCAGCTCCAGATTTCTGCGATGGATTACAACTCATTTCAGGGTGTTATTGGTGTCGGCCGGATCCGTCGTGGTCAGTTGAAACGTAATCAACACGTGACGGTGGTAAACCGCGATGGCAGTACTCGCAACGGTAAGGTCCTTCAGATCCTTGGATATTTAGGCCTTGAACGGATTGAGCAACAATCCGCCACAGCGGGTGACATTGTCTGCATCACTGGTTTGGATCCGCTGTCGATTTCAGATACCATCTGCTCGCNTGAATCACCGGAAGGGTTACCACCGCTGACTGTTGACGAGCCGACAGTGAGTATGACATTTCAGGTGAATGACAGCCCATTTGCCGGAAAAGACGGCAAATACGTCACCTCAAGGAATATTAAAGATCGTCTGGATCGCGAATTGATTCACAATGTTGCGCTCCGGGTTGAACAGNGCGATTCGCCNGATAAATTTGTGGTTTCTGGTCGTGGTGAACTTCACTTGTCTGTCTTGATCGAATCCATGCGACGCGAAGGATTTGAGCTCGGCGTCTCTCGACCCGAGGTGATTATTCGTGAAGTGGATGGAGTTAACGAAGAACCCTATGAATACGTCGCCATCGATATCGAAGATCAGCATCAAGGCGCAGTGATGGAAGCGATGGGCTTACGCAAGGGGGATATGAAGAATATGGCGCCAGATGGCCAGGGTCGTTTGCGTCTTGAGTACATTATTGCTGCTCGTGGATTGATCGGCTTCCGATCTCAGTTTCTCACGATGACTTCCGGGACTGGCATTATGAGTCACGTGTTTGATCATTACGGGCCCATCAAGCCAGGCGATTTAGGAAATCGAATTAATGGTGTGTTAGTGTCCATGACTGATGGTGTAACCACGGCGTACTCACTTTATAACCTTCAGGACCGCGGTCGCTTNATGATCGGCCCCGGGGTGGATGTTTATGAAGGGATGGTGTTTGGCATTCACGCGCGCGAGAACGACCTCCCAGTCAATCCGNTCAAAGGGAAGCAACTCACCAATATTCGAGCGGCAGGAACGGATGAGAACCTNATTCTNACACCGCCAATTCGGATGACGCTTGAGTCTGCGCTAGAATTCATTGATGATGATGAGCTAGTTGAAGTCACACCGAACAATATTCGACTTCGTAAAAAATTACTCAAAGAGTCGGACCGCAAGCGTGCGGGACGCTCGAAGGCGGCAAGCTAGGAGTGCATGCCGCCCCTTAAGGGGGCGTATGCACAGACTATATCCTGATCTCAAACCGTACNGTGAAGAGATGTTGACCACTTCTGACGGCCGACATCGCCTGTGGGTCGGTTGTTTTGGTAATCCCAACGGTCTTCCCGTCATTTGTTTACACGGTGGTCCAGGGTCTGGAACATCACCATTGATGCCCCGATTTTTTTGTCCCGANGTGTTCAATGTGTTGTGTTTCGATCAACGAGGATGNGGGCGTTCTGAGTCCATCGACTTGTTCTCAGCAAACACCACTGATCATTTACTGTTGGATCTCGATTTGATTACTGATCATTTCGCTATTGGTCGATACGTATTATTCGGCGGATCTTGGGGCGCAACACTCGCGNTGTTGTACGCGATGGAACGTCCTCAACACTGTCTNGGCTTAATTTTGCGAGGGATTTTTCTGAATACCCCTGATAACCTCGATTGGTTATATGGTGGTGGAGCGGCAACGCTTTACCCTGCCGCTTGGGCGGATTTCACTGCGCCAATCGGTCNTCAGNATACAACGCTTAAAACGGTGTTCCAAGCCTATCAACAACTACTCCATATGGACGACANGTTCACTCAGCTGCAAGCAGCGCGAGCCTGGAATTTATGGGAACATCGATTATCAACTTGCGACCCATGCGCCAATCAAACAAGCCAAAGATCTCTTCGTCGCGAGCTCACCACCGCTCAGGTNGAGCATCATTATCTCAGTCATCGTTGTTTTTTNTCNGAGTCAGTTTTTCAAGCGAAACATGATGAACTCGACTCGACTCCGATGTGGTTACTGCATGGCGCCAATGATCACGTCTGCCCAGTGAGTAACGCTCATGATNTGAAGGCGCTTTACCCNAACNTGAAACTTCAGATTCTTGATCGCGCGGGGCACTGNGCGTTTGGCCCNGAAATGGCTGAAGGACTGTGTCAGGCAACCCGGGATATGGCTGCCTTGTACGGTTACGGATAACTAGACCGATGGCGGTTTTGGAGGTCCGACATCTGAGTCATCTCCATCCAGAGGCTCTGGCTTATCAAGCTCTTCAATAATTGGCGAATCAGTCTCGTCTGTTTCCACTGNTGCATGAAGATCGAACTCATCGATTTCACCGTCTTTTGGCTCATCCTCGTTTGCTTCATTCGTGATTGCAGCCACGGCCGATGATTCAGTTCCTTCAACGGGATCATCGCTGACATCCTCGTCGGTCTTTGACTTCGGTTGCCCCAGGAAGCGCGAACCAATTAAACCCACTTCGAACAGCAGCCACATTGGTACTGCAAGCAACGTCTGGCTAATCACGTCTGGGGGAGTGATCAGCATGCCAACGACAAAGCAACCAATAAAAACGTAAGGCCGTTTACTTTTCAGTGATTCTGGTGAGGCGATTCCTGCTTTAATCAGCAACATTGTTGCAACGGGGATTTCGAAGGCAAGCCCGAAGGCGAGAAACAACTTGAGTACAAAGGAAAGATAGGCGTCGATGTCAGTCATCACCGTCACGCCAGTTGGCCCGATGGTAGTGAAGAATCCGAATACCAACGGGAACACCGCAAAATACGCGAACGCCATTCCGGCATAGAACAAAAAAATGCTCGATATGAGCAAGGGTCCAGCTATTTTCTTCTCGTTATCATAAAGACCAGGCGCAATGAATCCCCACAACTGGTAGAGAATCATTGGGGCCCCGCAATAGACACTCAGGTACAACGCAAGTTTAAATGGTGCGAGGAACGGTGATGCAACCTGTGTTGCAATCATCGAAGCGCCTTCCGGTAACAAGGATTGCAACGGATCCGCAAGATAGGCGTAAAGATCGTTCGCAAATGCGATAAAGGCCAAAAAGAAGAGAAGAATTACGACCAAGATCCGTATCAGTCGGTCTCGTAATTCAATGAGGTGGGCGATCAGGGGCTGATCATTCAGGCTTGGATCGCTCATTCTTCTCTGCTTGCGTNGTATTACTGGNCTGGCTGAGNCCTAAGGGGTCCTCTCCAGCNATATCTTCCATTTTNAGTCCGCCGCCGCGCTCTTCCAANTGGCGCTTCAAGTCCTCGAGTTCCAACTCGCGATTAATATCNTTNTGAATGGATTGGACTTGTCCACGAAGCCGTTTAACCCANAGCCCAAGTGTGCGGGCAAGACGAGGTAAACGCTNGGGACCAACAACNACGAGACCAATGANTGCGACAAGCANCAGCTCTGTCGCNCCAATATCGAACACTTAGACTTTCTCTTTTTGTTCGGTCTGTTGTGNTNCAGCTGATTCGTTTTGTTGGACAGTACNTTCGGCTGTTGTGTCCGNTGCGCCTTCGGCATCCTTGTCTTCCGACTTATCGGTTACTGATGCCCGAAAACCCTTCACTGCACTCCCAAGGTCGGTACCGAGNGATTTCAATTTTTTGGTACCAAAGATCATGATCACGATGGCCAAGATAATCAGTAGCTGCCAAATGCTGATACCACCAACTCCCATAACGGACTCCTATTGTTTTATGTGTTGTTAATTAAAGCCTGTAAACGGGCCGCCCCCGAGAACATGATAGTGCATGTGATACACCTCCTGATGACCTCCGGGTCCCGTATTCAACACCGTTCTGAATCCTGAATCCAGCCCTTGTTCCTTTGCAATCTGCGGAATNTTTAACTGAATTCGTCCTAACAANCCTTCATCAGAGNGTGTCGTATCAAATAAATTTTCNATATGTCGACGCGGAATCACCAAAAAATGCANCGGCGCTTTTGGATTAATATCGCNAAANGCNAGGCAATCATCNTCCTTGTAAAGGATATCNGCGGGNATTTCACNGTCCCGAATTTTACAAAATAAGCAATCAGTCATCTTAATTCTCCCGATTTGCTTTTTCGACCAGCCCACTGACTCCTAACCGTCGTTCGAGTTCCGCCAAAACCGCACTCGGCGGCTCTTCTAGGTGAGAAAGTAACACCAATGTGTGGAACCATAGATCGGCAACTTCGTGAATCACATCCTCGTTGTTTTCCGATCTCGCCGCATCCTTGGCGGCCATCACCACCTCAGTCGCCTCTTCACCGACTTTCTTTAAGATGTGGTCGAGACCTTTATGATGCAACTTTGATACGTATGATTTTTCTGGATCGCCAAAGCGTCGCTCAGCAAGCATATCTTCCAGAACTTCGATCACCGTCATNTGNTGCCTCCGTATAAAGTCTTTGGATCAACTTCTACTGGTTCAACTGCCTCCCATTCGCCATCACTCCCGGGTGACCACGAAAAGCAGGATCGACGTCCAGTGTGACAGGCGACACCAGACTGCAGGATACCTAAAAGCACGGTATCTTTGTCACAATCGATCCGAATGTCGACTAATTGTTGTGTTTGACCAGAGGATTCACCTTTTCGCCACAGCTTCCCCCGCGAGCGTGAATAGTAAACGACCCGACCCTGATGTAGTGTCTCATTGAGTGCTTCTCGGTTCATCCATGCGACCATCAAGACCTCTTTTGATTGGTGGTCTTGAGCGACTGCACACACAAGTCCGTCAGCGTTGAAGTTAACGGCATCGAGTAATTGCTGCCTTGTATTCTCATCCTTGATCTCGATCATCAGCGTCTCACCAAAAGCAAAAGTGATAGAACGGCAATAGCGAACGGCCANTACCCTGCAAGCCAGTCATGTTCAGCAATCAGTGCAACCCCAGCAACGATTAACCCACTTCCGCCAAGAACTGTACTCAGGTATCCCGTGAGTCTCCGCTTTTTCGTCTCTTGACCAAGAAGGTTCAGTGCGTTTGCTTGCTCCAGTTGGATCAGTTCAAGTCGTTCAAGCCGATCTGGGGCGGACAGTATGATATTGGTTAATGCCGGGAACTGAACTGCCCAACGAGAAATATTGCGTTTAGTGTAATCAGCAATCCCTTTCGGACCAAGACGCTCTTTAACCCAACGCTCAAGGAATGGCTTTCCCGTATTCCAAATGTCGAGTTCTGGATACAGCTCTCGACCAAGCCCCTCAATGTTGAGCAATGTTTTTTGAAGCAAGACCAATTGTGGCTGTACTTCCATTTGAAAACGCCGTGCGACTTCAAATAACTGGATGAGCAGGACACCAAAACTAATTTCACCGAGTGGTTTTTGAAAGATCGGTTCACACACTGTGCGGATCGCACTCTCGAATTCACCGATGTTGGTATTTTTAGGTACCCAACCTGATTCTACGTGTAATTCAGCAACAGCGCGGTAATCTCGGTCAAAGAAAGCAATTAAATTTTGTGCCAGATAGGCTTGTGATTCAGGATCAAGCGTACCGACGATGCCAAAATCGATTGCTTTGTACACTGGATTTTCAGGATCTGAAATATCAACAAAGACGTTTCCTGGATGCATATCTGCATGGAAAAAACTGTGATCGAATACTTGAGTAAAGAAAATTTCGACACCATGTTCGGCCAACTTTTCCATGTTGACTTTTTTCTCTTTAAATATATCAACGCGAGAGATTGGAATGCCGTAAATCCGCTCCTCAACCATCACATTACGGCGTGTGTAGTCCCAGAAGATTTCGGGCACATAACAAATCTCTGAATCTGCGAAATTACGACGGATTAATGCAGCATTCGCCGCTTCACGCATTAAATCCAATTCATCCAGGATAGTCATGCGATAGTCAGATACAACCTGTACGAGCTTCAGCCGCTTGCCATCAATAAAGTTTCTCTCAACAAACTTGGCGATCGTCATCATCAGTTTCAGATCTTCTTCGATCACTTTTTCGATTCCTGGGCGAATCACTTTTGCGATGACTTCTTCGCCAGTCTTGAGGCGGGCAGCATGGACCTGCGCAACTGAGGCAGACGCCATGACATCTGATGAAAACTCACTAAAGACCTCATCAACTGAGCAACCTAGCTCCGATTCAATGATCGATTTAGCGACTTCACCTGAAAAAGGTTTGACACGATCTTGAAGTTCGGCCAATGGTCCCGCGATATCCGGAGGTAACAGATCACGCCTGGTCGATAGCATTTGCCCGAATTTTACAAATACAGGTCCGAGTGTTTGTAACGCATCGCGCAAACGTTCACCACGACTTCGTTTTTTTCGGACTGAGGGGATGCACCACGCGATGGCTTTCAATAGTTTCCGTTTAGGCTGGGGGAGTAGCTCATCGATCCGCTCAGAAAATAGAACACGGACGATTTTAAGAAGACGTAACGAACTACTCATTGTCGGCCTCGAGCCGTTTCATGCGCACTTCCGTACGATCGATTNGGCGATTCAGTGATGTGATCCGCGCCTCTGTTTTANAAAATGTGTCATCCGTCACGAGTGCTTTNTGTTCTGACCGCAAGAATTCTCGAGCCTGGCGCCTCACTGAGTCGCGGCTTGTNGTCCACTGTGACCGAGCCGTACGCAGTGTTTGGATCAGCATGCCGGCAGGGATGGGGCCAAGCGCTTTGGTGACAGTATCTTCCCAATCCAAATCCATTGCCTGAAAGGTTTTCTGCATGGTNTGTAAAACACCAACACTACCGCGAATATCGAGACCCTCAAAGATGAGAGGCGCATTGGGTTGCGTGAGTGACCGTGCTGTTTCAACGAGACTTCCTAACGTACCAGAGAGTTCAACATCGGCAGCTCCTTGAGACTCAGTTGCAAGCCACCAACGCTCGTCCCCACAGATGATCCAAACATCTAGATCGAGATCAGTGACGCGAAGTTTCAATACTTTGCCAGCCATTGGCGCAAGCTGTTCTGGCTGGATATCAGCAGCACGCATACCGGCGCTGATTGCCTGTTCTGATGCAGCGACCAATCCAGCCAGCATCAAGCGCGGAATCATGTCTTCACTCCCGTATGGATCGCAACAATCCCACCCGTTAGATTTTGATACGCGACAGATTTGAATCCTGCTGAACCTAGCATGTCTGCGAGGGTGTCCTGATCAGGATGCTTACGGATCGATTCGGCCAGGTATTGATAGGATTCTTTGTCCTGTGCCACCAACTGTCCCATAGCTGGCAGCACAGAAAAACTATACACATCATAGATTTGTGACAGGGACGCCGACACGGGCTTAGAGAACTCAAGTATGAGCGCTTTCCCGCCTGGTTTGAGTACTCGATACATCTCTNCAAGTGCGGCTTCTTTGTCTGTCACGTTCCGGAGTCCAAAGCCAATCGTGACACGGTCAAATGACTCTGAAGAATAAGGAAGTGTTTCNGCATCACATTGACACCAAGTGAGTCCCTTTAACTCACCACGATCNATACAGCGATCGCGGCCAACCCGGAGCATTTGATCGTTAATGTCACCCAGAACGACATGACCATCTGAGCCCGCTCGACGCGACATCGCCCGAGCCAGATCACCGGTGCCTGAGGCTAAATCAAGTATTTGCATTCCTGGACGGATGGCTATGGTTTCGACCGCAACCCGCTTCCATAAACGATGAAGGCCAGCTGACATCAAATCGTTCATCAGATCATAGCGACGAGCAACGCTATTGAAGACTTCCCGTACTCTATAGGTTTTTTCTTCGACTGGGACTTCCTTGAATCCGAAATGTGTTGTCTCTTTCATGTGGCCTCAGAGAATGTATTGCGACAAATCTTCATCTTGGCTGAGTTCAGACAAGCGAGATTCAACATAGCTACGATCAATTGTGACTGTTTCGGGACCGCTTTGGCCAGTTTGAAACAGTAAGTCTTCCAACACTCTTTCGACGAGCGTATGCAACCGGCGTGCACCAATATTCTCGGTTTTTTCGTTGACGACGGCAGCAATTTCAGCGAGCGCCCCAATGCCGCTTTCGGCAAATTCGATGGTGATGCCATCAGTCTTCAAGAGNGCCTGATATTGGGTAACTAATGAGTGATCGGGCTCTGTNAGAATTCGAGCAAAATCGGAAGGTTTGAGGGCATCAAGTTCGACTCGTATCGGTAANCGACCTTGTAATTCTGGAACCAGATCTGACGGTTTTGACAGGTGAAATGCGCCAGAAGCAATGAACAGAATGTGGTCTGTTTTAACAGAACCGAATTTGGTTTGCACCGTGGTTCCCTCGATCAATGGCAACAGATCACGCTGAACTCCCTCTCGGCTAACATCTCCACCTTGCGAATTCTCACGGCGACACACCTTATCGATTTCATCCAAAAAAACGATGCCACGACTTTCGACATAATCGATTGCCGTCAGTTTGACATCATCGTCGGAGATTAAACGAGCGGCTTCTTCATCGACCAGAATCTTATATGCGTCGCCAATCGGTAATTTGCGCTTCTTGTTTTTGTCTTGCCCAAACTTAGAGAACATATCTTGGAGTTGGCTCGCCATCTCCTCCATACCAGGGGGCGTCATGATGTCCACACCGACTCCGCCGGCTTTGATATCAATCTCGACTTCTTTGTCGTCGAGGTCACCCTCCCTAAGCTTTTTCCGAAACACTTGTCGTGCGCCGCTGGTATCTGATTGGANGGGTTGATCACCCCGTGGTGGTGGCAACAAGATATNCAGAATTCGATCTTCTGCACGATCTTCGGCTTGATGACGAACGGCGAGCATTCGACGTTCACGTTCATCTTTGATTGCGACACCAACTAAGTCTCGGATGATGGATTCAACATCACGGCCCACATACCCGACTTCAGTGAATTTTGTTGCCTCAATTTTGATGAAAGGAGCTTCAGCTAAATGCGCAAGTCGGCGAGCAATCTCAGTTTTTCCNACACCGGTTGGACCGATCATGAGGATATTTTTTGGCGTGACTTCTNTGGCAAGATCATCCGGGAGTTGCATTCGACGCCAGCGGTTCCTCAATGCAATCGCAACTGCCCGTTTGGCGTCTGCTTGTCCAATAATGTGTCGATCAAGTCGAGCAACAATNTCTTTTGGAGAGAGATCAGTCATGATTTGCGGNTAGNTCATCAATGGTGAAATTAGTATTGGTATAGATGCAGATCTCGCCCGCAGCTTTGAGTGCTTCTTCGACGACTGTTCGTGCAGAGAGTTCAGTATTACGTAAAAGCGCAAGCGCAGCGGCCTGAGCAAAAGGACCGCCAGAGCCAACTGCGATAATGCCGTCTTCAGGCTCCATCACATCACCGTTGCCTGTAATGATCAGCGAAGTTTCTGTATCAGCGACCGCGAGGATAGCTTCGAGTCGTCTCAGCATACGATCTTGCCGCCAATCTTTTGCGAGTTCGACTGCAGCTCGGGTGAGATTCCCTTGATGCTTTTCAAGTTTCGCATCAAATCGTTCGAATAAGGTGAAGGCGTCAGCTGTTCCACCCGCGAATCCAGCCAACACCTTATTTTGGTAAAGACGTCTGACTTTTCGGGCATTTCCTTTCATGACAGTGTTACCCAGTGTCACCTGGCCATCGCCGCCGATGCAGACCTGATCACCACGACGGACCGAGACGATCGTTGTTCCTTGGAATTGCTCCATATTTACTCCCTTCGAACGAGTGCACTGTAGCCATTTTTTGTCAGTACATCGGCCGCAGCACGCATGTCGCGGACCGTTTTAAATGGACCAAGTACGATTCGATACCATCCACCATTTGTTGCACTCGGCGGAATAACTCTCGCTTTTAAATCTAAAAACAATAAGGCGACGCGAGTGTCATCTGCCGCTTCTGCTGTCCTAAATGAAGCAACCTGAATAATTGTACTTTTGAGCGTTTCAGCGACGGCTTCATCACGAGATTGTCCCGTCTCAACATCAATGGGGACTTCCCCTGTAATCAACAACTCATAAAAAGTGTAAAAGTTCTCCGGTGCCTCCGGTATCTCTTGCTGAACGGTTGTTGTTTGTTCCGGGTCGGTCGGTGTGACAGCTTGTTGAGACGGAGGCTCTGTAACCTGTGCTTCTGGTTGCCGGGATTCTGCCGAATGTGGTGTCGAAGCATTCTGATTGAGCCAAATAAGCCCGGTTGCGACAGCGCCGAGTAATACGATACTCAAAGTGATGCCAACAACAGCGCTTGGCCCCTTCTTTTCAGGGCGTCTGTGTCGAGCTGCTTGAGTCGAATAATCTCGCATCACATGGACCGTGGAGAGCTCACACCGAGTAGATCAAGACCGTTACGAATGACTGTTTGAACCGCTTTAGCCAGCGCCAGGCGTGCATCACGAACATCCATGTCATCGACGAGTAGGCGTGTTCCGTTGTACCAGCGGTGAAAATCAGCTGCGAAGTTTAGCAGGTAATAGCAAATCAAGTGTGCTTCTAGCGAATCAGCTGCCTTACTGACGACTTCCGGGAATCGTCCGATTGCGGTTGCTAAGTCCAGCTCTTCCTGGGTGACTAGAGATGTGAGGTGGTCGAGACCGCGTTGCTCGTCAAATGGTTGTCCCTCCAAGCCCTCAAATACGCGGCAGATTCGCGCATGTGCGTATTGGATGTAGTATACCGGATTATCTTTTGACTGGCTTGTCGCGAGCGACAGGTCAAAATCCAAGTGTTGATCTGCCTTACGCATGACGTAGAAATAACGGCATGCATCGCGACCAACATCGTCTCGTAACTCTCTCAACGTTACAAACGAACCTGAACGGGTCGACATTTGTAGTCGCTCACCGTCTTTATAGAGGATTGCAAATTGGACTAGCCGAATCGTGAGGCGCTCTGGATCAAATCCGAGCGCTTGGGCAGCCGCTTTAATTCGCACGATATAACCGTGATGGTCAGCACCCCAAACGTAAATAATCCGATCAAATCCACGGGAGAACTTGTTGGCTATATAAGCGATGTCACTTGCAAAATACGTGGTTTCACCATTATCCCGTCGCACAACCCGGTCTTTATCGTCGCCGAAGTCTGTTGATCTGAACCAAATTGCGCCGCCTTGTTTGTAGAGATGACCGCGCTCTTCCAGTGTTGCGATGGCCTCTTCAATTTCGCCAGATGTAACAAGAGACTTCTCGCTAAACCACTCATCAAAGTCTGCGCCGAATTCAGATAAGTCATCTTTAATGTCATCAAGAATTGCGGTGAGGGCGAGATTAAAAGGCTTGAGCCAATCGTCACCAAGCGATTCTTTGGTATTCTGAATAAATCCGTCGATGTGTGTGTCCTTGGTCTCTTCAGAATCTTTAGGTACCCCAGCGAGCAGTGCGTCGTAAGATACTTGGAGTGAGTTTNCGGCATTTTGAAACAAGGTCGCACCAAGGCTAGAAATGTAATCGCCTTGATAACCAGCTGATGGAAAAACCACCGANTCACCAGTGTGTTCGAGATACCGAATGAATANGCTGACGGCCAGGATNTTCATCTGGCGGCCCGCATCATTNACNTAGTATTCAGCCTCAACCTGATNCCCNCGAGCCTTGAGCAGGTTCACCAGTGTCGCTCCATAGGCAGCGCCACGGCCGTGCCCCACATGCAAGGGTCCGGTTGGGTTGGCTGAGACAAATTCAACTTGCACGCGCTCGTTGGTTGCTTGGTGAAATCCAAATTGATGGTGTTCNGTCAGGCAGCGTATTACTGGCTCAAANGCCGCTCTTTTTGCCAGCNGAATATTNATAAACCCTGGTCCAGCAATCTNTGTTGACTGGACACTTTCTGATTGAGGCAGTTGTTCAAGGACTAACTCTGCAAGTGTGCGAGGCGCCATTTTGGCCGCTTTTGCATGCANCATGGCCACATTGGTTGCAAGATCTCCATGAGCAGNATCACGGGTATTTTCAATNTGAACGGGTTTACGATCTGCCGCATCAATGATGCCTCGAGTGATGAGTTGATCGAGNGCTTGTTCAAATAGCCCAGCGACAGCGTCNTTCATAGTGTCCCTCCAATTAAGCGCGCGAGTGTAGCATTACCAAAGGTCCCAGGGATCCACATCTAACTGAAACATGACTTTTCCTCGTCTTTTATAAGCCCATGGACCAGTTTCTTTTAATACCCATTGAATCAGAGATCGTTTTCCGAGGATCAACACCTGGCCGTGATATTGCCGATTTCGACGTTCCATTGGAGCAGGCGCGGGTCCAAGCACACGAACTGGGCTATTTAATGNACGAATTTGATTNGCGACCGCTTCTAACGCTTCGAACACCGGTGTCGACGATGTGGCTCGTGCTGTGATGAGTGCGAGATGNGACTCTGGNGGCCAGTTGAATTGTTGCCGCTCGAGAAGTACCGCTTTTGCGAGATGGTCGTAATCNTGCCTCAGTATCTTGTCGAACCACGCGGAGTCAGGACGGTGTGTTTGAATCAACACCTGGCCGGTCGCACCATGGCGCCCCGCGCGGCCTGCGACTTGAGTGAGNAGTTGCACAAAATGTTCCACTGATCTGAAATCAGCACCTGATAGCCCTTGATCGGCATCAGTGACAANAACAGTGGAGAGCTTTTGAAAATCGTGTCCTTTGGCGAGCATTTGTGTGCCGACCAAGATACAGGGTTGGCCGTCAATGACTGGTTGGATGAGCTGTTCAAATGCACGTCGTCGTGCAGTCGTGTCGCGATCCACACGAATAATCGGAACATCGGGAAAGCTCTCAGTCAACGTTTCTTCTAAGCGCTCAGTTCCATGGCCAACAGCTAATAAACTGCGTCCGGAGCATTCGGGGCAGATCGATACCGGTCGCTGGCGATGATCACAATGATGACACCACAAAGAGTCTGGCTGGCGNTGGAGCGTTAGTTTTGCATCGCAATGCTTACAGCCGGGGATCCACCCACAGTCTGTACACATGAGAATGGGGGAGTAGCCTCGTCGATTGAGGAAAACGAGTGCTTGGTGGTCATGATCTAACGCGTGGCGAATGGCTCGTCGAGCTGCCTCACTCAGCCCATCTTTTGGTCTGTCGTACCTTGCATCGATCAAACGAATCGAAGGCTGGGGCTGCTGTCCTGGTCGAGCCGATAAGCGTAATCGTGTGTATTTTCCAAGCTCCGCCTGTTGCCATGTCTCCAGTGACGGTGTTGCTGACGAGAGTACGATCGGAATCGCCATTTGTTTTGCACGAACGATGGCCAGATCCCGAGCTGAATAGCGACACCCCTCTTGATTTTTGTAGGCGCCATCATGTTCTTCATCGACCAAGATGAGCCCTAGATTTGGCATGGGCGTAAATAATGCAGAGCGTGTGCCGATCAGGACATCAGCAATACCCCGAGCGGATGCAATAAAGGCCCTAGTTCTCGCGCCATCAGCGATGCCTGAATGAGACACACAAAGCTCACCATCGAGCTGATCTTGAATCCTGCTCACCATCTGGCCCGTGAGTCCAATTTCGGGAACCAACAACAGGATCTGCCGGCCTCGCTTGATCGTTCGATCTATCAGTTCCGAAAAAACCTGCGTTTTTCCGCTGCCAGTAACTCCTTGGAGTAAAAAACATCGGAATTGATTGGCTGTCTGATCCACGGCTTCGATCGCATGACGTTGATCCTTTGTGAGCTGATAGGCCGGTGAGTTGTTGTGCCCGGTTTCAGTTTTCGGTTTTGGGATTGGCTTACCTTTACGAAGAGTTGTCGGAAGGCTTGAATGTAATAAATCACCCGGCGGTGCTAAATAATAGTCCGATGCAAAATCCACCAGCGCTTGATGTTGTGTGCTGATGATCGGCTCGTCATCAATCACTGAAATCACTGATTTAATGGTGTCGAGTGCTTCTTGTCGATTCGCTTTGCCGGCACAGAGGCCGATGACTTCGCGTGATCCGAGAGGCACTGTCACGCGAATACCAGGGCTGACCGGAGCATCTGTCGAGTAGGTAAGGGGTTCGAAAAACGGCCCCGGAACAAANACTTTGATAAAAAAGCGTGACATAGGCTTCCGTGAACACCCCAGTGTTTGATANANTCCGCCGCCCNAACTNAGATGCGGTGCNTGANGCGTNANGTGGTTNGGGNAGCGGNATCGATTATACAGAGGATAGAAAAATGAGAGCGGATATTCATCCAGCGTATTCGGACGTAAAGGTTACATGCTCATGTGGAGCAACCTATGAGACGCGTTCAACAAAAGGCGAAGATTTTTCNATCGACGTCTGTCAGGAATGCCATCCTTTCTACACCGGCAAGCAGAAAGTCGTTGATACCGGTGGACGTATCGATCGGTTCAATAAGCGCTTCGGTGGTCGAGCAATTTCGAAATAGAGTATTGACAAGAGCCGCCGCCGTTGCGGCTTTTGTGCTTTCGGGGGTTGCTTTTGCAACGCCCTGCCCTGCACCACAGACTCTTTCTCCGCCATTGACAATCGATCGAGTCATTGATGGTGATACCGTTAAACTCGATGATGACTCTCGTGTCCGTTTGACGGGTTTTAATACATTCGAATTAAAAGATTCTGGCTGGAAGCGTGATTACGCACTCAAGGCGAAACGGCGTGCAATCGAGGTGCTTCCGCAGTCAATCCAAGTCACTCCATGGCCCGCGCCAAAAGATCGGTATGGTCGTCTGTTGGGAAATCTATGGATGGGCGAGGCCTATCTCGGAGAGATACTTGTTGCCGAAGGCCTAGCTCTTACCGTTTCGGTCCCTCCGGAGAATCGCTTAGTTNCATGTCTGTTATCGACCGAGTGGAGCGCAAGGATGTCGGGCATCGGTGTTTGGTCTTTGGATCAGCTACCTCAAGCGGTGAAAACCTTATCGAGTGGTGGCTTTCAACATCGTGTTGGTGTGGTGACCCANATACTTGATCAAACGACTGTGATTCTGGACGGTAAGTTGCGCGTCGTATTTCCAGAGGTTGATTCTAGCGTGAGAACGGGGACTCGCTACGAGGTTCGTGGTTGGGTCTCGCGATCCCCNAAATCATTGCGATCGGACTGGCCGTGGACGTTGAGGCTCAAAGATCTGAGTAATCGCGTTCGCGTGTTTTAAAATAATTGTTGGGGTGTTTGTATTGTTTGGCCATCCGTTGAGGGAATGATTGCCTCTGGCGCCGGGTCCTTTGGCGGATTTTCCAAGAGAAAGAACTCNCGCATGGCGTTGGTCTGTGACGCTCGTGCCTTGGCACCAGTTTCTGGATCGATGCGCGTCGCGACAACGCCTGTCGGTAATGGTGGCGAATCCTTTGGCGAGTCTTTGAGCGCGTGCTTCATAAATTCGATCCANATTGGNAGTGCCGCTCGTCCGCCATATTCTGAGCGCCCGAGTGTTTTTGGTTGATCGAATCCAACCCAGACTGAAGCGACTAAGTTTTTTTGATAGCCATTGAACCAGGCATCGACTTGATCGTTTGTTGTCCCCGTTTTACCGGCGAGATCTTGTCGGCCAAGTGCCTTCGCTTTTTTTGCTGTTCCTTGTTGGACCACATCTTTCAACATGTCATTGATGAGAAAATGAATGCGCTCATCAAGAACACGAGGCGCGATACGGTCGTTGTAGTCAAGTTCGAACAAGTCAGATTGTGTTGGTCGTAGCCGATTATCGAATTCCAAATCTACTGACACGGACCGTCCCTCACATGAATTTCGGCATACACTCACTGGGCGCGTTTGGTAGAGAATCGCGCCGTCGGCTGATTCTATGCGATCGATTAAGTGGTTTTGTACTCGATAGCCACCATTTGCAAAAATGGCGTAGGTCTCGGCCATTTCGAGAGGTGTCAATGAGGCTGTTCCAAGCGAAATTGAAAGATCTCTTGGTAATTTCGCGGTATCTAAGCCAAAGCGATCGGCGATATCGATGATACGACTGACTCCAAGCTCGCGGACAAGCCGTACTGAGACCAGATTTCTCGATTTGTACAGCGCCGTTCGTAGTCGAGTAGGCCCCAGAAACGTTCCTCCCGAATTTTGTGGGCGCCAGTCAGTTGCACCCTCCGTTTGATCAAACACCACGGGTGAATCGTTGATCTGTGTCGCTGGAGTCATTCCAGACTCGAGTGCGGCGGTATANATTAACGGTTTGATTCCAGATCCAACCAAACGACCGCCTTGTGTTGCCCGGTTGAATTTGGATTCGAAATAATTGAAGCCGCCAATCATCGCTNGAATGGCTCCGGTNTTTGGATCTAAAGCGACAAATCCCGACTCGACTTCAGGTTTTTGCGCCAGCCACCAGCGCGTATCGTCTTGAAGTACCCGGATNAAATCACCTGGTGCCACTAATTTTCTNGCATCTTTGACACGAGNGCCGATGCTNTTGACGCTACGATATTCTCGGGCCCATTCAAATCCTTTCTGTTCGATCATGATTGATTCATCATCTTTGGTAACTGCGCGGATGGTTTTGTCCGTCACGGCGACAACAACCGCGGGATGAAGCGGCCCGATGGTATCGATGTCCTCGAGTTGTCGTTTCCAGTCGAATAATCCGGTACCGACCAGCGATTGCTCAACGCCTCGCCAACCGTGTCTGCGGTCGTACTCCATCAGTCCTCGGATGACCGCGTTTTGTGCATATTTTTGTTGCTCACCATTGATGGTGGTAAAGACGCGCAAGCCATCGGTATAGGCTCGATCATCGAAAATCTCTAATGCAATTCGGCGCGCTTCTTCAGCAACATATGGGGCAGTGAGATCGAGTTGAACACCATGAAGTGATGCTGTGACCGGTTGTTCAATTGCTTGTTCGAAGTTGTATGGTTCGATGAAACCTAATTTCAGCATCCGACCGAGAATCCAATCACGACGCTCTTTGGCGCGTTCGGGATTTGCAATTGGATTGTACTTCGAGGGCGCTTTTGGAAGCCCGGCAACCATCGCCGCCTGCGCCAGCGTCAACTCATCCAAGTTCTTTCCGTAGTAAATCTGCGATGCGGCATTGACGCCGTAGGCGCGATGTCCGAGAAAAATGACATTGAAGTACAGCTCAAGAATTTCATCCTTGCTGAGCGTTTTCTCGATTTCAAGCGCGAGTAAGATTTCTCGAAATTTACGTGCAAATGTTCGCTCGTGACTCAGAAAGTAGTTTTTTGCCACCTGCATCGTGATGGTTGAACCGCCAGACTGAATCTGCCCACTTGAAACGAGTTGCCACGCAGCACGCGCAAGCCCAAGCGGATCGATACCCACATGGTCTTTGAAGTTGTCATCTTCGGCGGCCAGGAAGGCGCGAACNAGGTCAAGTGGAACTTCATTAATACTGANTGGATCACGTCGTTTTTCACCAAATTGCGCGATCAATTGTCCGTCGGAGGTAAAGATCTGAAGTGGTGTTTGTAACTGCACTGTCCGCAGTGACTCGACGTCGGGAAGCCCGGGCTTCAGATAAAGGTAGCCACCAATCAGTCCACCNGCCCCCAGGAGCGCTGAAGTGAGTGCAAGGCTGATTAAAAAACGTACAGGTCCGGTCACTGTCATTCCATCCCAAACATTGGGCCAAAGTGTACCTAAAATCAAAGTCCAATATCGATTTGACAGACTTTAATTTTTTGCTTGGCTCTCCAAACTCGGAGGATCCCATGCAAATCGACCACAATTTCAGCGAGTTTATCTAAGTTTTGATTCGCTTTATTGAATAAGTGATGGAGATTGCAAACGTTGTCGCCTNNACGAGCNTCCAGACTNCACTGAACCACNGNATATTATTGTGTCTGAATACTGGATTAGGCGAGAAATTCTGCCTGCACAAAAAGATCGTCATCGATCATGTCGACCCGGGTTTGATTTTTTCGACTTTGTTGAGGATGACCGTCACGTCCAGATGTACGCCAGTCTGAGAAGCCAGGGTTTTGAATTACTGACGAATCTTTTTAACTATGACTATTTGAAATCAGTCACTCCAGAGTCGGACTGGATCTGTCATGAACAATTAGATGGGATGTTTGCANGGCATTGCGAATCNAAAACGACGGCTTGCGTGGTTACAAATTCACAGGGCATTCGCGATGGACTTTGGTCAACGTTTGAATCTCATTGTCAACCAGCCGCATGGGCCAAGCGGATTGGTACTGCATTGCCAAGCGTCCATTCCATTTCCCCGGAAGCGCTTTTGTCTGGTCAGTTTGTGTGCTGAATCTGACGCATTGGCGAGGTGATTTCAGAGCCGCGGATCGTGACCACAAACCGTTGTGCTGCGACCATTCGCCAAGGGCAGCAACTACCGTTCGTGACTGTTGATAACGAAGGGCNTGCATCGACTGAATTTAAGGACGCAGTCCTCGAACTGAAAGTGACCCCGGTATTGCATGATGATGGACGGATCGAAATGACTTTAGATATTCGGCAGGATCAGGTCGGTCAACTGTCGACCCAGCAAGGTCCGATGATTGAGANGCGCGAAATCAATACGCGAGGGACTGTCGATCCCGNCGAGACCTTGGTTCTCGGCAGGATCTACGAATCAAAAGAAGAAAACATTCGTGTTGGCATTCCTNGTTTGTCTTCGATTCCTTTAATCGGTCGCGCATTTCAATCAAGTCAGCGTCGAGCCTTCAAATCAGAACTGCTAATATTCATCACGCCCCGCGTTCTTTAACTGAGGTTTCATGGCAGACATTTCGTTTCCACTGATATTGATCGGTCCAACTGGTGCCGGCAAAACCACTGTCGGTCGGTTGCTTGCGACCAAATTGAACGTACCATTCCTCGACTTGGATGAAGAGATTGAGGCACGCTGCGGAGCCGATATTCCATGGGTCTTCGATGTCGAAGGTGAAGTGGGTTTTCGTGATCGTGAGGCACGTATCTTTGCAGAGTTTGTCGACAAGGGTGCTGTTGTTGTGTCAACTGGCGCTGGGGTTGTTTTACGTGGTGAAAATCAAGAGTTATTAAAACGCCATCAGTCGCATGTCATTTGGTTGCAAGCTGATCTAAAAACACAGTTTGACCGTCTAAAAAATGATAAGAATCGGCCGTTATTGCAGGTAGCCGATCCAAAAGCGAAGTTAAGGGCCATGGCGACGGAGCGCGAGCCTCTGTATCGCGGGTATTCGAGCATACAGGTGCAAACGCGACGGACCAATCCATCGGTTGTCGTGCGCCAAATTATGGAACAAATAGAGAGGCAGATTGATGAGAACGCTTAACGTTGATTTGGGCGATCGTGCGTATCCAATTCATATTGGAGACGGTCTGCTTGATTCAGATCACTTGGCTGGTGTCATTCGAGGTCGTCAGGTTCTCGTGGTGACCAATGACAGCATTGCCCCGCTGTATCTTGATCGCGTTCTTTCGACCCTACAGGGCTTCGATGTGGCGACGGTGGTTTTGCAAGATGGTGAACAACACAAACAGATCGATACCCTCGATTTCATTTTTTCAGAAGCACTGACGAAGCGATTTTCGAGAAATGCCACGATGGTCGCGTTAGGGGGCGGTGTTATCGGAGATATGGTTGGCTTTGCTGCTGCAACCTATCAGCGTGGAATCGACTTTGTTCAGATTCCCACTACGCTTCTTTCGCAGGTTGATTCGTCTGTTGGCGGAAAAACAGGAGTCAATCATCGGTTTGGGAAAAATATGATCGGAGCATTTCATCAACCGATCGCTGTTCTCATCGATACGCATGTTTTAGACACACTTCCGCAGAAAGAGATGTGCGCTGGCATGGCCGAGGTGATTAAGTATGGCTTATTGGGTGATCAAGATTTTTTGGCCTGGATCGAAGCGAATATTCAGTTATTGATGGCGAAAGACACGGAGACTGTGTCGATCGCAATTGAGCGATCATGCCAGATGAAAGCAGAGATCGTTGCTCGCGATGAGCGGGAAGGTGGTGTTCGTGCACTACTGAATTTGGGTCACACATTCGGCCACGCAATCGAAGCGCATCTTGGATACGGTGGTTGGCTTCATGGCGAAGCAGTTGGTGCAGGTATGGTGTTGGCCGCGCGTCTATCACAAGCCATGGGGATGCTTGCAGAGTCAGATGTTACTCGTATCGTCGCTGTGTGTGAGCGTGCAAACCTTCCAGTACGGCCGCCAAACGGAATGACCGTTGATGACTTCCTGACACACATGGCTGTTGATAAGAAAAATATCGATGGGCGCCTTCGCTTTGTGTTGATGAAGTCTTTGGGCAATGCCTGTGTTGAGGAGCAGGTGCCGTCTGATTTACTCAATGATGTACTCAACGCGTGCTGCAGCTAGTCCGATCGCAACAGGCCTGTATCGAACGAATTCGCTCGGCTGTTCGTTGGGCGAGACGATTGGTCGTGATGATTGGCGCGCCTGGTCAGGGTAAAAGTACTGTCATCGAGGCGCTTGTTTTGGCCAGCACTGTCAATCCACTTCTGCTCGACGGTGAATTATTATCAGATCGCACCGACGCGATCCTTCGATTGATCGGTTTAGCCGGTTTGCGTCCCGAAGGAACNGATCTGGAAATGCTGGCTCGCCTGCAAAATAAGCATCAGACGGGGACCGAGCAGGGCATTCCCGAGATTATTGTAGATGATGCGCATCGCCTGCCTGATGACGTCCTTCGATTATTTCAGGAACTCAGCGCTGGTGCCTATGGTCGCCGCTGGTCAGTTTTATTGGTTGGGGAGGATGGTCTGGTGTCCCAGTTTCAGGCACTAAAGCCGAAACCTACGCTATCCAGTACGGTGTTGCTACCACGTTGGGATCAACATGATCTTGAGGAGGCCTGTACTGCGCTTCATCCGGGTCTCGAAATCGCAGCCAGGGCACCTCAGTTGTTACAGCAATTCGCGATGCATCCGAAACAGTTGCTGAGGGCGGCTTCTGGTGATGATCGAATCATGGATAGTGACGTGGAGGCAGTGCATCAACAACAAGCCTCGGTATCACACTCGGTGACTTCGAGTGTAGCGATCGGTTTGGGTATTGTAATCGCTGTCTCTGCCGCAATCTTTATTTTTGTGCAAATGAATAATGATGATGGGATCCCGTCGAAACCAACGATGATTCCCTTAGCGCCTAATAAGCAGTAACCTTTCGAGGCNTATTTTAAATTTGCTCCACAGCCGCTGGAGACATATACTACGCGGCCATTTTCTTCAGGGATTCAGTCGGTTGAGCCCAATTGACACGGACGTACAGCTCGAGCTTTTAGACAGGTTCGCTGGGTTTGTTATGTGATTTCGGCGGGACGTGCGTCGTCTCGTATTGCTCGGGGTTGCGGCCGTTTGGTCGTGAATGGTAGGAAAAAATTATGGCTAAAGGTCTTTATACGCCTGGCGAATTTCGAGACAACTGTGGTTTCGGCCTGATTGCNCATTGTGAAGGCGAAGCAAGTCACGATNTGCTCATGACNTCGATTGAGGCGTTGACNCGCATGACGCATCGTGGCGGGATTGCTGCTGACGGCAAGACTGGTGACGGTTGTGGCCTGTTGTTCCAGATGCCTGGTGGTTTCATGCGTCGCGCTGCCAAAGATGCAATTGGCGTTNAGTTAGGTGATTTGTTCGCGGTGGGAATGCTCTTTCTGTCGAATGATTCAGACACCGAAGCACAGGCAAGAAAGGCGATCGAGGATGCGCTAAATTCCAGGAAATTGGCTGTTGTTGGATGGCGTGATGTGCCAGTTGACCCAACGAATTTGGGCCCCATTGCTTGCGGAAACATGCCTGTTTTCAAGCAGGTATTCGTTGAGCCTCAAGGGCAGAGTAAGGAACAATTTGACAACGAATTATTCATGGCCTCTCGACTGATTGAGCGATCGATCGCGTCGAACCCAGAGAACTACTTGTGTTCGCTATCACGCCGCGTCGTCTCTTATAAGGGATTGATGATGCCTGTCGATNTGCCGAACTTCTATCCGGATNTGAANGANGCACTNATGGCTACGGCAATCTGCGTGTTCCACCAGCGGTTCTCAACTAATACACTGCCGCGCTGGCCGCTTGCACAACCATTTAGACTACTTGCGCATAACGGCGAGATTAATACGATCGCAGGGAACAGAAATTGGGCCAATGCGCGTGGCCATCTGTTCAAGTCAGATCGCTTGCCGGACATTGATCAGATTCTTCCATTAGTCAACTCGACCGGCTCGGATTCATCGAGTCTGGACAACATGCTCGAGGTCATGGTCGCTGGAGGCATGGATTTATTCCGTGCGATCCGAATGCTTGTTCCACCTGCGTGGCAGAATGTGGACGACATGGACGCAGACTTGCGTGCTTTTTATGAATATAACTCCATGCACATGGAGCCATGGGATGGTCCCGCCGGAATTGTTCTAACAGATGGTCGTTATGCGTGTTGTTTGCTCGATCGTAACGGGCTCCGTCCAGCGCGTTGGGTCAAGACGAATAATGGTTATCTAACACTTGCTTCCGAAATCGGAACTTGGGATTACAGNCCAGAAGATGTGGTTGCNAAGGGCCGNGTTGGACCGGGTGAAATCTTAGCNATCGATACAGAAACAGGCGAAATGTTAGCTGCCGATGATATTGATCATCANCTGAAGNGTCGTCAGCCTTANAAACAGTGGTTACGGGAGCAAACGATTCGTTTCGAAACCGAGATGAAGGATCCGTTTTATGATCTCCCGAAGTTGTCAGAACGCGGCCTGCCGCCCTATTTGAAACTCTTTGGTCTGACGAGCGAAGAGCGTCACCAAGTCATTAAACCGTTGGCTGAGACTGGCCAAGAAGCTGTGGGTTCGATGGGTGATGACACACCGATGGCGGTGCTCTCGACCGAACAGCGCCACGTCGCCGATTACTTTAGGCAGCAATTTGCTCAAGTGACCAACCCACCGATTGATCCTCTGCGTGAATCGATAGTGATGAGCTTGGAAACATGCTTGGGTATGGAGTTGAATCCNTTTGAAGAGACTGCTGACCANGCCGAACGCGTCATTNTGCATTCTCCAANATTGTCGGCACCTAAGATGGATCGCCTCAAAGGCTTTGATCACTCAAAATATGGTCGGATCCAGATCGAATTAGCATTCGAGCCAACACTTGGGTTGAAGGCTGCGGTTGAGTCCGTGTGTCAGCAAGCTGTAGATGCGGTTCGCGCAGGAAAGACCTTGCTGATTCTTTCAGATCGCCATGTGACTGAGGATCAGTGGGTTGTGTCTGCAACGATGGCAACAGGCGCAGTACACCACCGCCTGATTGAGGANGGGTTGCGTTGTTCTGCGAATATCATCGTTGATACTGCTGAGGCACGCGATTCCCATCACTTCGCAGTGCTNCTTGGATTTGGTGCGACCGCANTTTATCCATATNTGTCCTACCGTGTGATCAATGACTTGGTTGAGGCGGATGAAATCGTTGGTGATCCGCTTGAGTTGCATCGGAATTACAGCAAAGGCATCAATAAGGGATTGTTGAAGATCTTATCAAAGATGGGTATCTCGACCATTGCCAGTTACCGTGGCGCGCAGTTGTTCGAAGCTGTCGGGTTGTCCAATGACATTGTCGATCTATGCTTCAAAGGCGTACAAAGCCGAATCGCTGGTGCAGATTTCTCTGATTTCGAAAATGACCAAAATGTTCGCCACTCTCTGGCTTGGTCAACACGTAAGCCCGTTCCTCAAGGCGGTTTCTTGAAGTATATGCATGACGGTGAGTATCACGCGTACAACCCGGATGTGATTCAAACATTACAACAAGCGGTTCAGACGGGCTCGTACTCGACTTACCAAAAGTACGCGAAGCTAGTGAATGAGCGTCCAGTTGCAACATTGCGCGATTTGTTGAAATTTGAAAAAGATGCCGGTCGGGCAATCACTGTTGTCGAAGTGGAGCCTGTCGAATCGATTCTGAAGCGGTTCGACTCCGCTGGTATGTCATTAGGGGCTCTAAGCCCAGAGGCACATGAGGCGTTGGCTCAAGCCATGAATGAATTGGGAGCGCGTTCGAATTCTGGCGAAGGCGGAGAGGATCCCGAGCGTTTTGGCACTAGCCGTGTCTCGAAGATCAAGCAAATCGCATCAGGTCGATTTGGTGTTACCCCGCATTACCTGGTGAATGCCGAGGTCTTGCAAATTAAGGTCGCCCAAGGTGCAAAGCCTGGGGAAGGTGGGCAGTTACCTGGTGGTAAAGTGAATGAGTTGATCGCGAGGCTTCGCCATTCAGTTCCTGGCGTGACATTGATCTCACCGCCGCCGCATCACGACATCTATTCGATCGAAGATTTGGCGCAACTGATCTTTGACCTGAAACAGGTCAATCCNAAAGCGTTGGTTTCGGTCAAGCTTGTGAGTGAACCAGGTGTTGGAACGATTGCAGCTGGTGTCGCTAAGGCCTACGCAGATTTAATTACGATTTCGGGCTATGACGGCGGTACTGCAGCAAGCCCCCTAACATCGATCAAGTATGCAGGCTCTCCTTGGGAGTTGGGTCTCTCGGAGGCGCATCAGGCACTGCGCGCGAATGATTTGCGTGACAAAGTCCGTTTGCAGACCGATGGCGGATTAAAGACGGGCGTAGACGTCGTCAAGGCCGCAATTTTAGGCGCTGAAAGCTTTGGCTTTGGTACAGCACCCATGGTTGCGATGGGGTGCAAGTATTTGCGCATCTGTCATTTGAATAACTGCGCAACCGGTGTGGCCACACAAAATGAACTGCTGCGGGAGCAACACTTCCGCGGAACGGTTGAGATGATCAAGCATTTCTTCACCTTTGTGGCTGAAGAGACGCGAGAAGTGATGGCCGAACTCGGTGTGAAGACCTTGGCCGAACTCGTTGGTCGAACTGACCTGTTAACGCAGGTTGGGGGTCGGTCGCAGCGCCAGGCAAAACTGGATTTCTCACCCGTTCTTTACCAAGGACCAGAACACGAGGGTAAACCACAACTGTGTGCTGTTGAGAAGAACCCACCCTATGATGAGGCGCCATTGAATCGGGCTATCGTTGAGGTAACAGCGAACGCAGTTGCTTCTGGAACAGGTGGTGAGTTTGAGTTCAAAATTACAAACCAAGATCGTTCTGTCGGTGCGACCTTGTCGGGTGAAATTTCATTGGCTCATGGTCGAGAAGGAATGGCCAACCCGATACGCTTGAATTTATCTGGGACAGCTGGCCAGAGCTTTGGAGTATTTAACGCACCTGGTCTGGAAATGCATTTGCGCGGTGATGCAAACGATTATGTTGGTAAAGGCATGGCTGGCGGTCGACTTGTGATCGCACCACCAGCAGGCTCACAATTTGCCACCCAAGATACATCGATTATTGGTAATACTTGTTTATACGGTGCAACTGGTGGAACGTTGTATGCGGCAGGTCGAGCGGGTGAACGCTTCGCTGTGCGTAATTCAGGTGCAACAGCAATTGTCGAGGGCGCCGGTGATCACTGTTGTGAGTACATGACTGGTGGTTTAGTGATCGTGCTCGGGAATACTGGCCGTAACTTTGGCGCCGGTATGACCGGAGGATTCGCCTATGTACTTGATGAGTCACGGACCTTTGTTGATCGCTATAACCATGAGCTAGTCGAAATTACGCGTATCAGTACTGAGCAGATGGAGCAATATCGCGCACACCTGCGGTCACAGATTCGTGACTATGCGGACACGACCGGTAGTCAGTGGGGGCAAACCATCCTTTCTGATTTCGAGTCGTTNGTCAGTCAGTTTTGGCTTGTGAAGCCGAAGGCCGCAAGTTTAGGTGATTTATTGGCGTCATCGAGGTCAGGTGCGCAGTAGCAAATTAGAGGATTGATNACGATGTCAACGCAGNAAAACAATGACTTTCAGTTTTTAGATGTCGGAAGAGTGGATCCTACTAAAAAGGATCTTGATCAGCGGAAAGACGAGTTTACTGAGATCTATCATCCGTTTTCGAATAGGGATGCCGGATCGCAGGCACATCGATGCCTTGCTTGTGGGAATCCCTATTGTTCGTGGAAGTGCCCAGTACACAATCATATTCCCAACTGGCTTGAGCTGATTAGCCAGGGGAACATCATGGCTGCTGTCGAACTGTGCCATCAGACCAATTCTTTACCAGAAGTTTGCGGACGGGTTTGCCCGCAAGATCGCCTGTGTGAAGGCGCATGCACCTTGAATGATGGTTTTGGTGCGGTCACGATCGGGTCGGTTGAAAAATATATTACGGATACCGCGTTCGCTCTAGGCTGGCGCCCTGATATGTCGGATGTTGAATGGACTGATCGGCGTGTTGCGATCATCGGTGCTGGTCCGGCAGGCCTCGCAGCAGCAGATATTTTGGCGCGTGGTGGCGTGAAGCCTGTGGTATTTGATCGTCATCCTGAGATTGGTGGTCTGTTAACTTTTGGGATTCCTGAATTCAAGCTCGAGAAATCAGTCATGAATCGTCGTCGTGAGATCTTCGAAAGCATGGGTATTGAATTCCGTTTGAACACCGAAGTTGGTCAGGACNTTTCTGTTGGCGAATTGATGGAGACTTTTGACGCAATCTTTCTGGGAATGGGGGCCTATACCAACATGGCTGGTGGATTCCCTGGGGAAAGTCTCCCTGGAGTCTTCAAAGCACTACCGTTTTTGATTTCAAATGTGAACCGTTGCCTTGGATTTGAAAAAGATCCCAGTGAGTTTATCAATATGCAAGGTAAGCGTGTGATCGTCCTCGGTGGTGGTGATACGGCAATGGATTGCAATCGGACATCGATTCGCCAGGGAGCGAAGTCTGTGACCTGCGTCTATCGCCGCGATGAAGCCAATATGCCTGGGTCACGTCGCGAGGTTGCGAACGCACGAGAAGAAGGCGTGAAATTCATGTTTAACCGTCAACCTGTTGAAGTTGTCGGCGATGCGACAGGTGTCACTGGTGTAAAGTTTGTGACAACGCAACTTGGTGAGCCGGATGCAAACGGTCGCCGGAGTCCGGAAGTTGTTCCAAGATCTGAAGAAGTGATTCCTGCAGACTGTGTCCTCATTGCTTTTGGGTTCCGTCCAAGTCCGGCAGATTGGTTTACCGATTTGGATATTCATACTGCGGATTCGGGGCTTGTTTTGGCGAGCGATGATCAGGAACTTCCGTATCAGACGACCAACCCAAAGGTGTTTGCTGGTGGCGATATGGTGCGTGGTTCAGATCTGGTGGTCACAGCTATTGCAGAGGGACGCAATGCGGCACAATCGATCCTCGATTATTTAGATATTCGATAAAGATATTGGATTCCTGAAAGAATCTTGATTACANAGACCGTTTTTAGAAATACACGATAAGAGGGCAACGAGAATGCGCGACGAAACACTATCGATCCATGCGGGGTATCAAACCGACCCAACAACCAAGGCGGTCGTCCCACCGATTTGCCAAAATGTGGCGTTTGAGTTTGATGATGCAGCGCATGGGGCGGCGCTATTTAACCTTGAAGTCCCGGGAAATATCTATACCCGCATCATGAACCCAACATGTGATGTGCTTGAACAACGCGTCGCGGCTCTTGAAGGCGGCATTGCCGCGCTTGCCGTCTCGTCTGGAATGGCGGCAATCACTTACGCATTGCAGACACTTGCCAGTCAAGGTCACAACATTGTGACGACACCACAACTGTACGGCGGGACCTATACGCTATTCGCGCACATGTTGCCGAGCCANGGCGTTGAAGTGCGTTTCGCTGAAACTGACCGTGCGGAAGACTTGGAAAAGTTGGTCGATGAAAATACGCGCGCGATTTATTGCGAAACCATTGGTAATCCAGCCGGTAANATCNTCGATATTCGCGCAATGGCTGCGATNGCGTCTCGCAATGNGTTGCCTTTGGTCGTTGACAANACGGTCGCTACTCCAGCGCTTTGTAAGCCAATTGAATTGGGTGCCAATATTGTTGTGCACGCGCTGACAAAGTTCATGGGAGGCCATGGCAACTCACTGGGTGGAATTATCGTTGATGGCGGTAACTTCGATTGGACTGCACAGGGAGACAAGTTCCCTGGGATGACTGCACCTGAGCCTGCGTATCACGACGTTGTGTATTCAGATGCATTTGGCCCTGCCGCCTTTATTGCGCGGGCACGTACTGTACCGCTTCGTAACACTGGTGCGGCACTTGCTCCAATGAACGCTTTTCTCCTTTTACAGGGCATTGAAACCCTGAATCTTCGGATGGAGCGACACTGCGAGAACGCCCAGAAAGTTGCGGAGTTCTTGCAAGCGCATTCGAAGGTTGAGTGGGTCAGTTATGCAGGTTTGCCCGATCACCCTCATCACGCGCTAGCCCAGAGTCAGCTTGGAGGTAAGCCTTCGGCACTTCTGACTTTTGGTGTGACAGGTGGTTTTGATGCGGGCGTGAAATTCTACGATGCTCTTGGCTTGTTCAAGCGTCTTGTCAATATCGGTGATGCGCGTTCGTTGGCCTGTCATCCGGCATCGACCACGCATCGACAGTTATCGGATGAGGAACAACAATCGGTCGGAGTGAAGCCTGAAATGATTCGCTTATGCGTTGGTATCGAGCACATTGATGACATTTTGGCTGACCTCGATCAGGCCTTATCACTTGTATGACATCGGCATTAAAAAACGATCGTTTTTTAAAAGCATTGCTCCGCCAACATGTCGATCAAACACCCGTTTGGATGATGCGTCAGGCGGGGCGCTATTTGCCAGAGTATCGGGCGACCCGAAAAATTGCAGGTGACTTCATGGGCCTCTGTAAAAATGCAGAGCTCGCCTGTGAAGTAACGATGCAGCCGCTTGAGCGTTATCCGCTTGATGCAGCGATTCTGTTTTCTGACATTTTGACGATTCCTGATGCGATGGATTGCGGTCTTTATTTTGAGGCTGGCGAAGGTCCACGTTTTGAGCGTCCTGTGAGAACTCGTGCAGACATCGATGCGCTCCTGGTTCCGTCGATGGCAGATGCATTGGATTATGTGATGAATGCGGTGAAAACGATTCGTCGCGAACTCAACGGCCGTGTGCCATTGATCGGATTCTCTGGAAGCCCTTGGACTTTGGCGACCTATATGATCGAGGGTGGAGGATCAAAAGAATATCGCTATGCCAAAGGATTGATGTATTCAGATCCAGATGCGCTTCACGTATTACTCGAAAAGCTTGCGACCGCTGTGACGGATTATTTGAACGCGCAGATCGCCGCTGGCGCACAAGCGGTACAGATTTTTGATACATGGGGTGGAGTTTTGACGGAACCTGCCTATCGTGAGTTTTCTCTTGCTTACATGGAAAAAATTGTCGCCAGCTTGGTTCGTGAATCTGAGGGACGACAAGTTCCAGTGATCCTGTTTACCAAAGGTGGCGGCGCATGGCTCGAGCAAATGGCAGCGACAGGTTGCGATGCGTTGGGGCTTGATTGGACAGTTGATCTTGGTCGTTGCCGGGAGCGAGTCGGATCACAGGTAGCTCTCCAGGGTAATCTTGATCCGTCTGTTTTGTTCGGATCTGATTTATTGATTACATCTGAGGTGGAAAGACTTCTGAGAAGCTTCGGTCCGAACCTGGGCCATGTATTTAATTTGGGCCACGGTATTAACCAGCACGTTGATCCTCAGCGTCCTGCCACCATGATTGAAGCAATACAACGAATTAGCCGCGAGATTCATTCCGGCTCACATTGAGGTCGACATCATGCGCATCTGTAGTATTGCGTTAGGTCTAGTCCTGGCGGTTAGCGCCATGGCGGAGTCTAAAAATTTATCCGATGTATACAATTTAGCGGTTGCCAATGATCCGGCGTTGCGGGCTCAGATTGCAACCCGTGACGCGTCAGAGGCATTGGGGCAGCAGGTTCGTCGTGGTCGTGGTTTGAGTGCGAGTGCGTCAGTGTCTGGAAAGGGAACTCAGAATCTTAAGAGTGACGATGTGTATCGAACAGGTACCTTGTCACTGACTCTAAGCATGCCTTTATATGATCGGGGGCTGGATGCCAAAATCGAAAGCCAAGACGCGGCGGTTCGCGAGGCAGACGCGTCGTTAGCCGCGTACCGGCAGACGCATATCATTTCGGTGACGGATCGATATTTTGCTGTGTTGTCGGCGGAGCAGGATTTGCTTGCAGCCCGAGCGGAAGTTGAGGCATTTGAGCGCCAGTTGGAGCAAGCGTCTGAACGTTTAGTTGTCGGCATCGGGACGCGGGTTGATGTGGATCAGGCGCGAGCACAGCTGGATTTATCTCAGGTGGGTTTAATTAGTGCAGAAGTTGCGCTGGATACTGCGAGATCAGATCTCGAGCAATTAGTTGATACCTCAATTCCTGATCTTTTGGATTTGGGAGAGGGCTTCGCGGCAGATCTTCATCGATCATTGGATGATCAACTTGAGATGTCAGTCGATCAACACGCTGACGTGATCGCTGAACAAGAGAGTTACCAGAGTGCGCTAGCAAACCTTGATGAAGCGCGCTCTGAGATCAACCCGACACTGGCTTTATCGTCAACTTTTTCCATATCTGATACGTCAGGCAGTAATACAGCAGCGACGAATGCCAGTGCGCGAAGTAATGTTCTGAGTGTGACATTGTCTGCACCGATCTATACCAACGGTGTTGCTGCTGCAAAGGTTGATGTGGCAAAAGCAAATGTCATCAGAGCAGAAGCGAACTTAGCGAAAGTACGCCGTGAAGTTCGCGCGAGTATGCAGAAAGCGTTTCGTAATCTCGAGGCGAGTGCGCGCACTGTGGAAGCTCGACAGCTGGCGATTGTTTCCGCAGCGAGTCGTGTTGAAGCGACTGAGGCCGCCTATGCGGTTGGATCAGGCGATATCGTCGAGGTGTTGAATGCGAAAAAGGATTTATTTGCTGCAGAACGTGATTTCGCAAAGGCGCGACACACTCATGTCATTCGACAATTGCAATTCGACCAAGCGATCGGAGATCTGTCCGAGTCAGCAATTGCGCGGATCAACCGGTACCTGGTTCAGTGAAAATCACGAGAGCTTGGTGTGAGATTTCCAAGCCATTCGCTGGCATCTTCCAGGGTATCAGCGATGATATGAATGACCCCGTGAGATTCTTGGACTTTTCCTCTTACTTTCAATAAACGGCTGGCCAAGATCTGATGTCTGAATGTTTCCACGAGAGAAGGCCAGACAAGGCAATTAATTTGTCCATCTTCATCTTCTAAGGTGATGAAAACCACACCAGAGGCTGAACCTGGTCGTTGGCGTGTCGCAACAATTCCTGCTACCCAAATTCGAAGATCGGGATGTCTTGGCAATCGATCGAGCTCCGATGACCGTCGACAGGTACGAAACGCTGATTTATTCCGCAATAAATTCATCGGATGTGCTTCAAGCGATAATCCGGTGGTTTGATAATCGGCAACTAAGGTTTCACCAAGTGCAGGAATACGCGGCCTAAAGTCTTCAACTGCCTGAATTGCGCCTTGAAATAATGGTAATTGCGATTCTTGATCTCCAAGCTGCCAAAAACTATCAAAACGATTATCAGTCAGTGAGCGGAATGCATGTGCGCTGGCCAGAACTTCTAAGTCCCTTGTTGAGAGTCCTGTACGGCTTCGAAAGTCGTTGAGGTTCTGAAAAGGATGACGGCGTGCTCTGACGAGTGCGTTCGCTGCCTCAAATCGCAGTCTTTTAATGAGATGCAAACCTAGTCTGACACAGGGAGACCCTTCCGCATCCTCAAGTGTTGATAACCAGTCAGACGCATTCACATCAATCGGTCGGATGTCGATACCGTGACGTTTGGCATCCTGTAGTAGTTGCGATGGCGTATAAAATCCCATGGGTTGGGCGTTTAATAAGCCACAGTAGAATGCCGCTGGGAGATGGCATTTGATCCAAGCTGATAAATACACAAGCAATGCAAAGCTTGCAGCATGTGACTCGGGGAAACCGTACTTTCCAAATCCTTCGATTTGATGACAGAGTCGCTCAGCAAACTCGCGAGAATGTCCTCGTTCCAGCATTCCGTTGACAATTTTTTCATGAAAATGAGATAAGCCATTGCCTGCTTTCCAAGTCGCCATCGCTCGTCTCAGTGCGTCTGCCTCTCCAGCACTAAAGCCGGCAGCCACCATGACCAATTGGATCACTTGTTCCTGGAAAATCGGTACACCAAGGGTTCGATCCAGAACTTGGCTGATTTCTTTCGGTTGTTCTTCTTTGGGATCAACACCATCGCGTCGCCTGAGATATGGGTGCACCATATCGCCTTGAATTGGTCCAGGTCTGACAATGGCCACTTCAACTACAAGATCGTAATAGGTCCGTGGTTTCAGACGAGGAAGCATGGCTAGTTGAGCTCTGGACTCAACTTGGAAAACACCAATCGCATCTCCTTGGCACAGCATGTCATAGACCAATGAATCTTCTGGAGGGATCTCAGCAATTGAACGAGGAGGATGCTGATATCGTCCGTTACGGGGCTGATAGGTTGTCTGATATTGGAGCGCAAGCTCTAAGCTTCCACGAATTGCGGTCAGCATACCGAGTGCGAGAACATCGACTTTGAGAAGCCCCAGTGCATCAATATCATCTTTATCCCATTGCAAGCAGGTCCTGTCTTGCATGGCTGTATTTTCTATAGGACACAATTCAGAGAGTGGGCCGCGTGATATCACGAATCCGCCGACATGCTGTGTGAGATGCCTTGGGAAGCCCAAGATTTCCGTCACTAATTCGGTCAGCAATTGAATTTGAGGACCTTGTGGATCGATTCCGAGCTCAGCAAAGCGTTCAATCATTGCCTCTTTTTTATCCCACCACGCGAGACTGCCTGAGAGTGCTTCAATTAAATCAATTGGTAGATTCAAGGCTTTACCGACATCCCGGATGGCTGACCGTTTTTTGTAGGTGATGACGGCTGCGGCAAGTGCTGCTCGTTCTTTGGAATATTTCCGGTAAATATATTGAATGACTTCATCTCGCCGATGATGCTCAAAATCGACATCAATGTCGGGTGGCTCATTACGCTCCTTAGATACAAAGCGTTCAAATAATACTGATACGCGGCTTGGATCAACTTCTGTAATAAAAAGGCAATAGCAGACCACGGAATTTGCAGCGGAGCCTCTACCCTGACACAGGATGTTTTGAGAGCGAGCATAAGCCACGATATCGTGCACAGTCAGGAAATAGCAGGCGTAGTTCATCTCCTCGATGAGTGTGAGTTCTTTTTCGATCAGGCGAGTGATGTTGTCGGGTGTTCCTTGCTGCCAGCGTCGCTTTGCGCCTTCGAATACCAGATCTCGCAAGAATGCTTGTTCACTATCGTATTGCGGTGGGCAAATCTCTTGCGGGTATTCGTAACGTAAATCACTTAACGAAAAGTCGAATCGGTCCAGAATATTGAGTGATTCGTGGAGCCAGGCGCTTGGATATCGCTGCTTGAGTCCGTGTTGATCCATTAGAGTACGTTCACTTGATCGTTCTAATTGATCTGCGATTTCAATAATTGGGGCACCAAGCCGGATCGCTGTTAGCGTGTGTTGAAGCTTTAAACGCTGACGGATATGCATCAGAGGTCGCTGTGTTGCCACAACAGGTAAGTTCCACTCAAATGCTGTGAGATCGATACGTTCAGCTAGATCGGCTTGATGCCCAGATTCGGGTAAGTGGGCTGCAATCCAAAATCGTCCTCTAAAGGCGTAAGACAAGCTTTCGATTTGAGAGGTCCAGTCCAATGCCTGAGGATGTGGGTGCCACAGACATAATAGTGTGTCTGTATGCCCAATTAAGTCACGTCGCGTTAACTGATACGCACCTTTTGATGATCGTCGTCGTGCGAGTGAAGTCAGTTGTCCGAGTTCTCCCCAAGCCTTTCTGTTCGGTGCAAGAAACGTCAGCTCAAGTTGCTCATCGATTCGGAACCGCGATCCATGCACCATGGGGATATTCAGTGTTTGTGAGGCGAGATGTGCACGAACAGCCCCAGACACGGAGGCTTCATCGGTAACGCCAATCCCTGAGTAACCGAGAGTATGAGCGCGCATCACATATTCTTCAGGATGTGATGCGCCTGTTAAGAAAGTGAAATTAGATGTACAACAAAGCTCTGCAAACATACTGTAATTATATACAGTAAAATTCAGTGCCTCATAGTACGCTCTAAGATCTTATTTCTCGAGTGCAGCGAGCCGTGTTTCGAGTTCTGCTAATTTTGCTTCAGCTTTTGAGAGCTTTTCAGTCTGTTTGTCGTAGTCTTCTCTCGTCACAACGTTCAAATCTTTCAATCCTTGCGCGATTAAATCTTCTGCCTGCTGCTTAAATTGAGCCTGCATTTTTCGAGCAGGCTCTGGCAACGCTTCAGAAATTTTTGTGGCGATGTCATTAAACGCATCTCTATTGAGCATGGTCTATCTCCTTTTGGTTTACCACTTTATGATGCGGGTGATCGGAAAAATTTCATCTCATACAGTTCGCACTATTTTAGTGCCGTGAAAGCCGTTACAGTTCATGGTGTGCGCAATTTCGGTGCTTTCTGACCGGGAAAAACCCGCCAGAACCCGCAATCTCCTGCGAAGTGATTGATTGGCACGGTGTCTGCAATAGTCCCCTGAGAGAGGTTTTTCCTCCCGTTA
>PAFS01000041.1 GCA_002705325.1 Gammaproteobacteria bacterium
CGATCATCCAGCCAATTAACGCTTAGAGAACTGTGGACGCTTCCGCGCTTTTCGAAGACCAACCTTCTTCCGCTCGACTTCACGCGCATCACGGGTGACGTACCCGGCGCGGCGTAAATCGCCCTTCAGATTTTCGTCGTACTCAACCAAGGCGCGCGTAATTCCGTGACGAATCGCACCGGCTTGACCTGATGCACCACCACCTTCAACAGTGATCGTCACATCAAACTTCTCGACCATATCAACCAATTCAAGCGGCTGCCGAACGACCATACGAGACGTCTGGCGTCCGAAGTAGTCGTCAAGTCCCTTACCATTAATGATGATTTGGCCAGAGCCTGGGCGTAGAAAAACACGCGCCGTGGAGGTCTTTCTCCGGCCTGTTCCGTAATTCTGTNTAGTCGCCATCGTTTATCCTATGACAAAGTCAGAGTTTCAGGTTGCTGCGCTTCATGTGGGTGCTTNTGACCCGCATACACTTTCAGCTTCCGGTACATTGCACGTCCCAGAGGATTGCGTGGCAGCATGCCTTTAACAGCGAGCTCAATCACTTTCTCTGGTGACCGTTCGATCATTTGCGTGAAGTTTGCTTCCTTCAAGCCACCTGGGTGTCCTGTGTGACGGTAGTACATNTTGTCGGACGCTTTACGCCCCGTCACTTGAACTTTCTCCGCGTTCACAACGACGATGTAATCACCTGTATCGACGTGTGGAGTGTATTCTGTCTTGTGCTTACCGCGTAGGCGACGAGCAACNTCGGTTGCGAGACGGCCGAGTGTCTGTCCGTCGGCATCGATCACATACCAGCNACNCTGTACGGTTTCTGCTTTAGCGCTAATCGTCTTCATGTTTGTCTTCTGCCTTNAGCGGCGTTCAAAATTCAAATAGGCGCGGAGTATAGTGATGGACGACTCTTTGCGCAACAGTCTTTTATCAATCCGGTCGATGTGGTCGCTCGAGATATTCAACGGATTGCATCTCCAACAAACGTGAGCAACACCGCTCCATCTCAAATGCCAAGCGTCCAGACNCATACAGTCTGTCCATCGATACATCAGCACCCACAATTAAATTCACCGANCGATCGTAAAATTCGTCCACTAGATGCAAAAATCTGCGGGTCGAATCATCGCCAGCAATACTCAGATTCGGTAACCCGGTCACAACCACTGTGTGGTAAATCTTCGCAATCTCAATATAGTCAGGAGCAGCACGACCCGCACCGCAAATCACATCAAAATCGAACCAGACCACATCCTCAGCCACGAAACGTACNGCCAGTTGACGCCGATTGATCTNCACAAACGCGCCTTCNCTTTTTGTCGCCTCAGGCGCCAGTGCNAGAACCGACGCCCAAATGGCATCAATCGCGTGACTATCGCATGGCGCNCAGTACAGCTTGGCATGCTCAAGCGTTCGCAAGCGATAGTCAGTTCCCGAATCTAGATTGTAAACTTGGCAGTTCTTCTGAATGAGCGCAATCGCAGGCAAAAAGCGGTCCCTTTGCAAACCGTCTCTATACAAGTCATCCGGTACAATATTACTGGTCGTCACGAGTGACACTCCGCGCCTGAATAGTCCGTCAAAGAGTGTGCCCAGCACCATCGCATCCGTGATGTCTGACACGAAGCACTCATCCAGGCACAGCACCTTCGCTTGACGCGCGAATTCATCAGCAATTACTTCAAGTGGATTCTCCGTTCCCTGTAAAGCAGTCAGCCGCTCATGTACTTGATTCATGAATCGATGGAAATGCAAACGCATTGCAGTGCCTTTAGGCAAAGAATCAACAAACAAATCCATCAAGAACGTTTTTCCTCGACCGACACCGCCCCAAATGTATAAACCTCGCTCTGGTCGATCCCATGACTGACGACGAAATAAGCCTTTCCGACCGCCGGACCAGTGCTTTTTTAACCCGAGCTTGACCGCTAACTGATCGAGTAATGTAAGAGTGGCTCGTTGATTCTTATCTAGGCTGATCTGCCCGACTTCGATAAGTCCATCATAAACATGTGATGCAGGGATCCACCTCATAGAATGCCCCGCTCGAGATAGTGAGATGAAATCACCTCCTTCAAACGAGTCAGCTCGCCATGAAAGAAGTGACCTCCTGTCGTCGAATGGATCAGTTGTGCATGAACACCGATTGCATAGGCGCGTATCGCTTGGGGATCGACGACGNCGTCATCTTCGTTGTAAATCACCGTTCTTGGAACATTACCGAGCGCCGAGTGCTCGATCGGAAAGTTTTCAACTGCAGGGGCCACCTGAATGAGATCAATGACCTCAACATCGAGGCCTTCTTTGCGAATTGTCTGAATGAGTCGCGCCGCAATCGATCCACCAAATGAAAATCCTGCCAGACACAATTTCGAGACACCATGACGGACCATCAACGAGGCAACATGAAAGGCATCCATCAATTCACCCTCGCCATAATCCCAAACACCCTCGCTACGACCTGCGCCACGAAAATTAAAGGCAACAGCNGGTAACCCTGCATCGCGGGCGACACGAGCAATTGTGGTCACAACCTTGTTACCCATTGTTCCACCATGTAAGGGATGTGGATGCAGGATCAAAAGTGCTTGCTCTGGCATTGGTTGCAACAGGTCGCACAATAATGACGCAGTCTCNATANAACCGACCGGACCATCGATANAGTGGATAACTGGCGTATTCATGAATCTCCTCAAGAATNCGAAGTCTAACGACTCGCNGAAACAACGCAAACTCCGTACACTAGACAAAAATGGAGATGACATTGTGGAATTAAATGCCTTCACTTTAGGAGTTATTGCTCTCGCGTTTATCACGGGTGGTCTGATTGGTTGGTTTTCACGCCCGCCAAAAACTGTGACTGTTGCACCGCCAGATCTTGAGCGCGAAAAAACTCTCGCTGAAGCCAGACATGAGAGTCTGATGGATGATATCGACAAGCATCTCAATGCCACCAAGGATGCACTCGTTGAACTTGCTGATCGGCAGCAACAACTCGCCGCAGAATTACGCGGTGAACAAACGCCCGTTGAAGTGGAGCCAGAAACCAGTGACCAAGATGCGGTTCTCCCACCGCGCGACTATGCAGATGCGCGAGGACAACTTCAATAGTTAAGCGGGGTTATGGTCGTCGAAAAAAGCGATCTCGAGCCCCATGGTTTGATTGATTTTAGAGCCCAGCGCCTGCACGCCATACCGTTCCGTTGCATGATGGCCGGCTGCAATATAGTGCACTCCAAGCTCACGCGCTTCATGCGTTGTTCGCTCAGAGATCTCACCTGATAAATAAATGTCTGCGCCGTAGCGTTGGGCTTTGGTAATGTAATCCTGAGCACCACCGGTACAGACAATCATGTGCTCGAGACGATCTTTTGCCCGTGGAGACTGGATGACCGTCGGTGTACGATTTAATCGGGATGCGATCCGATCTGCCAATTGATCGAGCGTCAACTGACCGTCAAGCNCAACTGACCATAGAAGCCCTCCCTCTCCGTCAATCGGAGATCCGTCCGGTAAATCCAGCTGATCGAGCAATGTTTTGTTATTCCCAAATTCAGGATGGCAATCAAGTGGTAAATGATAGGCAATCAACGACATTTGATTCTCGAGCAAAGCNCGAATTCGACGACCTTTAATCCCGGTCAACGTGGCTAATTCATTTTTCCAAAAATATCCGTGATGCACCAGTAGAGCATCGGCACCCCACCCCACCGCTTGCTCGATCACATCTGCCGATGCGGTCACACCGAGAGCGAGTTTATGAATAGCATCGCGGCCCTCAACTTGCAGACCGTTGGGCGCATAATCTTTAAATGAATCCGCTTGCATCCAATCATCGAGCGTTTGGATCAGTGTGTGTAAACTAGTCGTCATATCGTCTCTCTTTCAGGACAATCNATGCTACAACAAATTTCGCGAATTCTCTGGCCTGTCATCACGGGTATTTTAATTGCTCTTTTAGTGATCCGTGAATTTCCTGAGCTCACTGGTCGAACGGGTGGTGTCGANCTCAACATCATTGATAACAGTGCACTGGTTAGCCAGATCCCAGCCGAGGGCCCTGCGAGCTACGCTTCCGCGGTTGNGCGAGCGGCACCAGCNGTCGTTAATATTTATACAACAACCANTGTTGAAACTCGTGNCCATCCACTGGCGCGAGATCCACTCTTCCGAAATTTCTTCAATTTACCNAGTGAACCGCACCGTAAGCGGATGGAATCAAGTCTCGGCTCCGGAGTTGTTGTTTCTGGGAACGGTTACATTCTGACTAACCATCACGTCATTGCGGGCGCTGACGACATNGTTGTGGAATTGAAAGACGGACGGGTTTCTCAAGCCTCTGTNGTGGGAACCGATCCAGANACGGATATCGCAGTGTTGAAGATTGAAATGACCAATCTTCCAAAATTGATCCTGACAACGTCACCGGGTCGAGTCGGAGATCTGGTCTTCGCAATTGGTAACCCTTTTGGCGTCGGGCAGACCGTGACAATGGGAATTCTGAGTGCAACCGGCCGCAACCAGGTTGGTGTCACCAATTACGAGAATTTTATTCAAACTGATGCTGCCATCAATCCGGGTAATTCTGGTGGCGCATTAATCAATGTCCGCGGTGAATTGATTGGCATTAATACGGCGATATTCACGCGGAGTGGTGGATCCAATGGAATCGGGTTTGCCATCCCCGCGTCCATTGCCACCGACATCATGCAAGAGCTGATCGATCATGGGCAGGTCATCCGTGGCTGGATTGGTGTTGAGACACAACCATTGACAGATGACTTAGCGAGATCGTTCGGCGTCGGTAAAGATACTGGTGTTCTCATCTCAGGGGTCTATCGGCGNGGCCCTGCCGCGAACGCCGATATTTTACCGGGGGATATTTTGACGCATATGAATGGTCAAAAAATCACAGACGGGCGACTGGCAATGAACCAAGTTGCAGATTTTGAGCCAGGCACGCAAATCCCTATCAAGCTACTCCGTGAGGGTCAAACGATCGACCGCATGATCACGGTCGGCCAGCGTCCCAATTCAGCGAGCAACTAATTGATCAAGCGCTGACAANAGCGCATCAGACTCTTCGGGAGTGCCGACGGTCAAGCGGAGCGTATTGGTCAACCGCGGGTGTGATCCATCNAGGCATTTCACCAGCACTTGGTGCTGTTTCAACCCCTCGAACAGATCACGAGCCGCGTGCACCCCGCAGTCCATCACCACAAAATTGGCCTCCGAGTGCCACACTGAAAATCCTCGCTCGCTCAATCGCGTCGACAGCCGTGATCGCTCTTTTCGAATGAGCCCGCTTTGTTCTTCAAGTATCGATGCATGCTCAAGTGCGAACTGGACAGCGGTTTGTGACATCACATTAATGTTGTAGGGCAATCTANTTTTGTCGAACTCAACAATCCAATCTGGATGTCCGATCAACATGCCAAAACGACTTCCTGCCAATCCAACTTTTGATAATGTCCGCATCACCACAACATTCGGGTATCGCTCCGCCCAATCCAAATAGTCGGCATCAGTAAATGCGGTATAGGCCTCGTCGATCACAATCAGCGCCTGCGTTGACTCCACGATCTGTGCAAGCCGATCTTTGGAAAATAAATTACCGGTTGGATTATTCGGTTGTGGAACGAAGATCAGGGCAGGATCCGCCTCCATGAGACCNTCCATCCATGCGTCGACATCAATATCGAACTCAGAATCCAGTGGTAATGCCCGAAATGGAACCGAATACTGATTAGCAAGTACCTGGAACATCACAAAACTCGGATCTGGGGCACAGACGCTACGGCCTGTGCCAATGAGGTTGGAAATCAACAGGCCAATAATTTCATCCGAACCGTTCCCAAATAACGGGTCGAGGGTATCTGGAATTTGCATCCATTGCGCAAGTGGAGCTCTAATCGAATCTGCATGTGGGTCCGGATACCGATTCAACGCGCAGTCAGCCAACCGAGTGGCGAGTTCATCACGGAGCGATTGTGGCCATCGATACGGATTTTCCATCGCATCCAGCTTGACCATCCCAGTGGCATCAGGGATCTGGTACGCAGCTCCCTGCCGCACCCGCTCCGGTATCAATGCCTGGATCAGCTCTTCACGCGTCACGACGGTACTCGGCTGAACGTGCGTGCGCGGTCAGACTTTCCGAATGTGCCAGAGTCGATGCGANACCAGCGATTGTTTTTGAACCATCAGCCGTACAGTGGATAACCGATGAGCGCTTAATAAAATCATAAACACCGAGGGGTGATGCAAATCGCGCTGTCCCTGAGGTCGGTAATACATGATTTGGACCTGCGCAGTAATCACCCAAGGCTTCAGGCGTATGACGTCCCATAAAGATTGCACCAGCATGATCAATCTCAGGCAACATGGATTCTGGATCATCCACACACAACTCGAGATGCTCTGGTGCCACAAGGTTGATGACAGTGAGCGCGTCTGACCGATCCGATGCTTCGATAAATACACAGCGGTTGTTGATTGACTGTTCAATAATCGATGCGCGCTCGAGTGTCGGCAATAAACGATTCATTGACTCCAGCACTGCTTGCGCAAATAAAGGATCGCAGTGGACAAAGATTGGCTGTGCGTCTTCGTCATGCTCAGCCTGGCTGAAGAGATCCATGGCCACCCAATCTGGATCCATGGGTGGCTCAACATAGACGAGAATTTCCGATGGCCCGGCGATCATATCAATCCCCACCTTGCCGAAGACTTGCCGTTTTGCAGTCGCCACCCAGGCATTACCCGGTCCAACGATCTTATCAACTGGTAAAACACTCGCTGTTCCGTAAGCAAGAGCTGCAACAGCCTGCGCCCCGCCGACAGTCACAACACGNTCAACTTTCGCCAGATAAGCGGCGGCTAATACCACCGGATTGAGCTCGCCTGTTGGTGCCGGGACAACCATTTGCACCATTGAAACCCCTGCGACTTTTGCAGGAATTGCATTCATCAGAACAGATGATGGNTAGGTCGCCTTGCCNCCTGGTACGTANAGTCCAACTCGACTCATGGGCCTGACTTCCTGACCCANGATAATGCCATCACCTTGGNTNGGAAGGCGCCAACTCGATTCTTTTTGCGCTTCATGAAACGCCCAAATCCGATCCCGCGCTGTCGTCAGCGCCGTTTTCAAATCCGGAGATAAGCCATGGAAAGCGGCCTCGAGGTCTGATTCATCTAAAACAAGATCAGATGCCATCTTTACTGGATTCTGATCCAACTCACGAGTCAAACGCACCAGGGCCTCGTCACCTTCAGTCCGCACNGCTTGAATGATCTCGGCAACGCGAGTCTGGCGACTCAGATCACTCACAGACTCCCAAGCAGTGAGCTCTGTTAAGCGCTCATCNAAATTGGCATCTNGTGTCGCTAGCNTGACAGGCTTAAGTTGCATGCTGTGTTTTTACCCATTCANTCAATTGTTCAATTATGGGAGAGATATATTGGTGGCGGGTCTTCATTGCAACCCGTGAAACCACCAACCGAGCACTGGAATGTGCAATCAAATCCCGTGCTTCGAGTCCATTCGCCTTCAATGTATTTCCGGTATCCACAACGTCAACAATGACATCAGCTAAGCCCACGATCGGAGCCAATTCCATCGCTCCATACAGCTTAATCGGATCAATTTGACGACCTTGCGATGCGAAATACTGACGCGCAACATTCACGTATTTGGTCGCAACCCGAATTCGACCAGTTGCGGGAAATTCAGATCCCTTCTTAGTAGCAGTCATCAGCCGGCACTTCGATAGTTGCAGATCGACAAGCTCGCATAGCATGTCAGACCCATACTCCAGTAACGTGTCTTTGCCGGCAATACCGAGGTGGGCACCACCGCGTTCAACGTAGGGAGGGACATCGCTTGCGCGGAGCACTAGCAACCGAACATCGGGACGATTGGTTTCAAACATCAGCTTTCGACTGCCAGTCAAGGACTCACTCGGCTCGATACCAAGTGCGGCCAGCAAAGGGAGCGTTTCATCCAACAAGCGGCCTTTAGCTAATGCGAAGGTCAGCGGCTGACTCATACCCGGACTCGCTCAATGTCTGCACCTAAGCGTCGAAGTTTCTCTTCAATTCGCTCGTAACCACGATCGATGTGATACACCCGATCAACGACAGTTTCACCGTCTGCAACCAAGCCTGCGATCACCAGCGAGGCAGACGCACGGAGATCTGTACTCATCACCGGCGCACCTTTCAGTCGGTCGACACCTGTGGTGCTTGCAGTGGCCCCACGTAAATCAATCTGTGCGCCCATGCGTTGCATTTCAGGAATATGCATCATGCGATTTTCAAAGATGGTTTCAGTCACTCGGCCTGACCCTTGAGCCACCGAATTCAGAGCAACAAATTGCGCCTGCATGTCGGTTGCAAACCCTGGATACTCGACGGTCGTAATATCAACAGCAGTCGGACGGCGACCCTGCATATCCAGAGAAATAGTCGATTCAGTTCGATCAATCTGTGCACCGGCTTCTTCAAGCTTCAGAAGCGTTGCGTCCATATGCTTTGGCTCACACTCTGTGAGAGTACAGGATCCGCCAGTAGCAGCAGCCGCCACCAAAAATGTCCCAGCTTCGATGCGATCGGGGATGATTCTGTGGGTCCCGCCATGAAGTTGCTCGACCCCTTGAATACATAATGTATCCGTTCCAATACCTTCAATCTTCGCCCCGAGTGCAACCAAGCAATCAGCAAGATCAGTAACTTCAGGCTCACGTGCAGCGTTCTCAATAATCGTCTCGCCTTGAGCGAGTGCTGCAGCCATCAAGACATTTTCAGTACCTGTCACGGTAATTTTTTCGAACAGCACTTTCCCGCCAATCAATCCGCNCNGAGCGCGGCCTTTGATGTAGCCATCCNNCACTTCAAACTCAACTCCNAACCGTTCGAGAGCTTTGACATGTAAATTCACGGGACGCGCCCCGATAGCGCAGCCACCNGGGAGNGAGACTTCGGCTTCATGAGCCCTTGCCAGCAAAGGCCCTAAAACGACNATACTCGCTCGCATNGTACGCACGAGATCATAAGGGGCAACAACTGAATTCAATTGTGATGCATCGAGTTCAACTGAACCCGTATCATCAAGCAGAACCTCAACTCCCATCCGCCCAANGAGTTGCAACATCGTCGTGACATCATTGAGGTGCGGTAGATTTTCAAAGCGCACTTTACCTGGGACCATCAATGCGGTCGCCAGGATCGGTAATGCCGCATTTTTCGCACCACTGACTTTGACGTCGCCANNGAGCTGACGCCCACCGCGAATNAANAAACGATCCATCGTTANATACCCAGTCCCTGGCGCTTACTTTTTTCTTCAGGTGTCAGAGCTGTGACTGTAATCGCATGCAAGGTCCCTTCGGCGATTTCATCNGCGATTAAACGCAAAACAGCCTGCTGTCGCTTAACCCGAGTCATTGACTCAAAATCTGCACTGACTGCTTCAATCTGAAAATTGCGTCCCTCGCCCTCGACGGCGAAGTTCCATTCGGTNTTTTTCGATTCCAATAATGCGCGCACTTCAGTGGCCAGCATCCGATTCTCCTGTCTCAATACACATCACGCCACCAAGTTCAGCCAGCGTCTTAAAAGTGGGATTCAAACCAGTNACTGTCAACGACTGNTCCATCGCACGCGCAGATTTCCACCAATACACCATTACCGCCAGATGTGCGCTAGAAGCCTCTGTCCATNNACTNACATCGATAGCCGTTTCTCCACGCCGAATCGCATCAACACCCANCGTTTTGAGTTCAGCCCACGGCTTGGCATATGCACTTACATCAACAACGAGCACGGTTAGTTTGAGCTCACTGATTCGAATNACCANGCGTCGATTGCGCCAGACACACTGCCNGTCGACTTCACAAGNTCTGCAAACTGNTTACGCANGGTCAAACCGAGATTGATACCNGCAATGACGACATTCTCGACCANCCAACCTTTTCCTTCTNTATNACCAAGCGCGAACTGAATCGGTAATGCCTCACGACCTGGACTTTCCAATCGCGCCTCAACCACCGCTCGACCCGGCTTTAAGATCACACCCTCGTCGGGAAGCGTCAGTTTCTCACCACCATANGCCGCAAGACCCCTTGCATAGGCATCTACAAGGCTTGTTTCCAATCGATCCNTGAATCGATCACGTTCTTCTTCGNTTGCCTNACGCGCGAATCGACCCATGACACGTANGGCAACCGTCCGGTCATTGATAAGCGGCGCAAACTGTTCCGAAATCCGAGTCACAAGCTCCTCTTCGGTCAACTGGCCCGCTNGAAACTTTGATACATCGTCATAAAAGGTATCGCGTGCAATTTGAAGNGGCTCAACCACAGCCTTTGGATCACTATCACCAAACNCNGTGATTGAGAAAAGAAATGCTAAACAGCCGGCTAACAACGTTTTCATTTGTCGCTACTCATATTCAGTAANAACTTACCGATCAGTTCCTCAAGAACGATCGNGGACTGTGTATCNTAAATCACATCACCTTCTTTGAGGTTGCTCGGATCACCACCAGTCNATAATCCAATGTATTTTTCACCCAAAAGTCCTGCTGTCAAAATCGATGCTGATGTATCTTCTGAGAATTGAGCGAAGTCTTGGCTGATTTCCATATCGACAATTGCCCCAGCCGTTGTGTCATCGTAATGGATACCAACCACACGACCGACAGTCACACCCGCCGCACTGACCTTCGCACGCGTCGTTAAGCCAGCCACATTATCGAACCGCGCGCTCAGTCGATAAGATCCAGAATCGCCCGTTTGCGTCAAACCGCTGACTTCAAGCGCTAAAAAGGCAAGGCAAAGTGCGCCCAATAAAACAAAAGCCCCGACACTCAATTCTAAACGACGCGAATACACTTACACCTCTCCAAACATCACTCCCGTCAGGAAAAAATCCAACCCAAGCACGGCCAACGAGGAATACACCACCGTTTTCGTTGTTGCGCGTGCGATTCCTTCTGATGTCGGAACCAAGTCATATCCCTGATACACCGCAATCCAAGTGACCACAACGGCGAACACCACCGATTTAATCATACCGTTGAACACATCATCAGAAAAATCCACTGAAGCCTGCATGTTAGCCCAGAATGATCCTGAATCCACTCCGAGCCAACTCACGCCCACAAGGGCACCGCCCAGGCAACCAACACTCACAAAAATAAGGGACAGTATTGGTAGGCTGATCACGCCTGCCCAAAATCTCGGAGCCACCACGCGTCGCAGCGGATCGACACCAATCATCTCAAGACTGGCGAGTTGCTCGGTGGCCTTCATCAATCCGATCTCAGCGGTCAGTGCTGAGCCCGCACGACCGGCAAAGAGAAGTGCTGTGACAACGGGCCCTAATTCTCGGGTTAATGACAAAGCGACCATTTGTCCAAGCGCTTGTTCGCTACCGTAATCCGTCAAAATCGTATAACCCTGCAATCCAAGGACCATCCCGATGAATAAACCGCTCACGATGATGATACTCAGTGATAACACACCAACCACATGNATTTGATCAATCGTCAAACGCCAGTGAACGCCGACATTTGATCGACCAAAAATGGCTTGCATTAGGATCAATGTCGCGCGGCCCAAATCAGAGAGNTGTGACAGTGTCGATCTGCCAACACCTGCAATCCAATTCATCATGACACTGAATCCTCAAGTGATGGCGCAGGAAAATGGAAACGTACTGGGCCGTCTGGACTCCCGTGAAGAAACTGCTGTACCAATNGATCGTCCGANGCCTGCATCACATCTGGTGAACCCTGAAATNCGACTCGATTGTTTGCAATCATGATCACATGATCCGCAATCGACAGTGTCTCCTGCAAATCATGCGAGACCACCAACGAGGTCAAGCCAAGCGCCTGATTCAATTGTTTNACCAACGAGAGCAGAACACCAAGACCAATCGGGTCCTGCCCAACGAACGGCTCGTCGTACATTATCATNTCAGGATCCAGTGCGATTGCTCGTGCGAGAGCANCCCGCCGTTGCATCCCACCAGAGAGCTCTGACGGCATCAAGTCNACCGCACCNCGAAGACCAACGGCCTCCAACTTCATCAAAACCACTAAACGAATCAAATCGTCGTCAAGATCCGTGTGCACACGGAGTGGAAACGCGACATTTTCGAAAACACTCAATTCAGCAAACAGCGCACCCGACTGAAACAGCATTCCCATCCGTTTCCTCAAGTCGAACAGGGCTGCGCGTTTGAGCGACTGGACTGACAACCCATCAACACAGACGTCACCAGATTCAGGTTTGAGCTGCCCACCGATCAAGCGCAGCAATGTCGTTTTCCCGGTNCCAGAAGGACCAACGATCGCTGTGATTTTTCCTCGAGGNACTGAAGCCGTCAGACCATCGTANATCACACGTTGGTCGCGACGAAAAACAACATCNCTAATCTCAACAAAGGCTTCTGTTGTCACAATCGATTGGTTTCACTTCATTCAAATAATCTGGCGCTGAGTGTAGCAGAGCTTCGTCACAACATGTTTAATGTCGCATTACGTTCGGGAGTCTTCACATGATTTGGGCCACGGTTGCCGTCGTTCTCGGTATCGCTCTGACCGTCATTAGCGCAGATAAATTTGTTGAGGGCGCAGCAAGCCTTGCTTCACGACTCGGCATGAGCCATTTTCTGATTGGACTCACTATTGTTTCCATTGGCACATCGGCACCCGAGCTACTGGTGTCCGCTGTCGCAGCCGTCGAGGGTAGTCCCGGGCTTGCGCTCGGGAACGCACTNGGCTCAAACATTACCAACATCGCACTGGTGCTTGGGGTCACAGCCTGTATATTCCCGCTAATAGTTCCAAGACTCTTAGTGCGACGTGAACTCCCGTTACTCATCTTTATCTGTCTCTGCGTCTATGCATTGGCAGCTCGAGGCACGTATGACTCATGGGCGGGAATGGCTCTGATAGCGACACTGCCCATTATGCTGTATCAGCTCATGAAAGACGAAGCGCAGATCACTGAAGAAACAGAAATTTCCGAGTTGTCGCTACCCATGTCCTTNATCCTGACCATTGGTGGGCTGTTGGTCTTGCTTGGTAGCTCTAAAGCGTTNGTCTGGGGAGCCACTGAAATCGCCCGTTTTTTTGGGNTCTCTGAACTAATCATCGGGCTCACAATCGTTGCCATCGGAACGTCACTCCCTGAACTCGCAGCATCAATTGCGTCTGCCCTGAAAAACAAAACCGACATGGCACTAGGAACAGTCATTGGCTCAAATTTCTTCAATTTCTTAGGTGTTATCGGCATTGCTGCCATGATTTCACCCTTCGCAATCGAACCAGACGTGTTCACTCGAGACCTTCCCTGGACTCTCGGTCTGACCATCCTTTTATGGCTTCTCGCCCGCTATGGATCACAGGGAACGCTCAATCGATCACACGGAATCCTTTTGATTCTCCTGTACGTAGGCTATCTTTGGCATATTACTGCAACGATCGTGCCGAATTAATGAGCTTTATCGAATCCGCGAAACGTACCATCCGACTCGAATCCCAGGCGATCGCCCAGTTAGCCGAACAACTGAACCACGACTTCAGCAGTGCCTGTGAACTCTGTTTGCATTGCGAGGGCCGGATCGTCGTCACGGGGATGGGCAAGTCAGGTCATATCGCGAGTAAAATCGCCGCGACGCTNGCCTCAACTGGGACTCCAGCTTTCTTCATGCACCCAGCAGAAGCCTCACATGGTGATCTGGGGATGCTCACATCAAAAGATGTTGTACTCGCGTTATCGAACAGTGGGACCTCGGCCGAAATTGTTTTACTGCTACCACTGATGCAACGGCTCGGGACACCATTGATCAGCCTAACCAGTGATGCAAATTCAACACTTGCTCGAGCATCCGATGCACATTTACTGGTCTCTGTCGCCGAGGAGGCCTGCCCACTGAATCTCGCACCAACCTCGAGTACAACAGCTGCGCTGGTGATGGGTGATGCGCTAGCGATTGCATTGCTCGAAGCGAAAGGGTTTTCACATGAAGATTTTGCATTCAGTCACCCAGGCGGCGCACTCGGACGCAAACTCTTACTGAAAGTCGATGACATCATGCATACCGGCGAGTCTCTCCCATCGGTCTCTGAAGCCGCAACTGTGTCAGAGGCACTGCTTGAAATGACCGCCAAACAGCTTGGCTTCACAACTGTTATAAGTGACGACGGTCATTTGATCGGAGTGTTTTCAGACGGTGACCTGCGCCGAGCCATTGAGGCAGGACATGACCTCAGAGATCGACAGATTCGGAACCTGATGACGCAGGGTGGTGCGACGATCGAACGCGGAGCGTTGGCTGCGATGGCTGTACGCATCATGCAGGACAAACGGATCAATGCGATTGTCGTGGTCGACAACGAATTACCGGTCGGTGTGCTCAATATGCATGACCTGCTGCAAGCAGGAGTTGTATGAGCGCGAAAACTGTACAGCTCATGGCATTCGATGTTGACGGAGTTTTTACAGACGGCACGCTCTATTACGGCATCGAGGGTGATGCTCTGAAAGCCTTTAACATCCTAGACGGGCTTGGGTTGAATCTCCTGCAAAAAGCGGGCATCAAAACCGCAATCATCACTGGCCGGCAATCACCGATGGTTGAGCGACGCTTTTCAGAACTGGGAGTCGATTTCATCATCCAGGGTCGTGAAGACAAAGGACATGCACTTCAACACCTCGCGGACCAACTCTCGCTTCAGCATCAAGAGGTGGGGTATATGGGAGACGACTTCCCTGACCTGACAACACTCGATCGTGCTGATTTCTTTGCAACGGTGCCGAATGCACCTGCCCAAGTTCAACAGGCTGCGTCGTTCGTCACAGTGAAATCAGGAGGTCATGGTGCCGTGCGTGAGCTCTGTGAGTTCTTGCTCCAATCGCAAGGCGTCAATCCTCTGACGCTCTATCAAGGGAACCCATCGTGAGCAACTGGTGGCAACTATTCCTCAACTCACTGGGCTGGGGACGAGCAGCTGGAATCGCCCTTGGAATTGCATTTGTAGTGATTGGACTTTCCAAGCCCATCACAAAAACAACGCTCGATCCGACGCTCAAAGAAATTGCCGATCTGCGCCCTGATGCATTCATGGAGGGAGTCCATCAACGCCAATTTGACGCTAACGGACAACTCGAGACAACGCTCGTCGCAACGAGCCTTCTCGATTTTGGTGATCGCGCAAATGCGGAACTTGTCGACCCTCAGCTTTGGCTCGAGCGCCCACCGGCAACTTGGTATATTGAAGGTGATCGAGGCGAATTAACTGCCGACCGAAATCGACTGCATCTCACAGATAACGTGATTGCAAATCGATTCGAAGACGGCAAAGACCCATGGCGCCTGAGTGGGGAAACGCTCAACTGGGATCAGACAACGGATCTCGTGACATCCAAAACCACGACCAAATTGGTCCAAGGCGAATCAAAGAGCATTGGTGATGAACTCGTCATGAATCTCAACACCAATGAATACACCCTAGGAGAAAATGTGAGGACACAATGGCGAAGCGCTACTTCATCGCAATAATCTGGCTGATCGCACCCTCAGTTTTTGCACTTCCCGAAGATCGTGACCAACCGATTGAAATCGCTGCCGATAACGCAGTCATCAGCGACAAACAAAATCAGGCGGAGTACACAGGCGCTGTTCTCGTTACGCAAGGCACACTGAAGCTCGAAGGTGAGCTCGTCAATCTGAAAACCAATGAAGCTGGTGAGATCGAAACTTTTGTCTCCAAAGGACAGCCAGCACGCTTTGAAAACTTACGTCGAAAAACAGATAAAGAGCCAGTCCGCGGTCAAGCATTTACCATTGAATACTCATACGACACCGATCGAGTTATCTTGACTGGCGATGCAGAGATCACCACAGAAGATTCTGAATTTTCAGGCCCCGAAATCACATATGACCTCAACACCGGGGAAGTCACTGCATCCGGGAGTCGCTCAAAACGTGTCAATATGACCATGCAACCGAAGAAGAAATGACAGATCTCATCGCTCGACATCTGAAGAAAGCCTACAAGGGACGAGAAGTTGTCTCTGATTTGTCGATGACTGTGAGCCCCGGTGAAATTGTGGGTCTGCTAGGCCCAAATGGCGCAGGTAAAACAACGAGTTTTTACATGATCGTTGGTCTGGTCACGCAAGACGCCGGTCAAATCTCGATTGGCAGTCAAGATATCACGCGTGCACCCATGCATGGACGCGCGAAGGCAGGGCTTGGATACCTCCCTCAAGAGGCCTCAGTCTTTCGAAAACTCAGCGTGTCGGATAACTTGATGGCGATTCTCGAGTTACGTTCTGACTTATCGAAAAATGATCGGCAACAAGAGCGCGAGCGTCTGCTGGATGAATTTCACCTTGGGCATCTCTCATCGACCAAAGGAATGGCCCTGTCTGGCGGTGAGCGACGTCGCGTTGAAATCGCTCGGGCGCTGTGTTCGGCTCCCAAATTTATGCTGTTGGATGAACCATTTGCCGGCGTCGATCCAATCTCTGTGGCTGATATTCAAGACATNATTAAANACCTGGCTGAGCGAGGAATTGGTGTATTGATCACCGATCACAACGTGCGCGAAACGCTTGGTATTTGCCATCGTGNGTACATTGTNAACGCAGGTCGGGTNCTCGCAGAAGGTCCACCGGCGAGCCTATTGGCGAACCAGGATGTGCGTAAAGTCTATCTTGGTGAACAATTTACGATGACGCTTCCCGAATGAAACAGGCGCTCCAGCTCAAANTAGGGCAAAACCTGACGATGACNCCACAATTGCAGCAGGCGATCAAACTGCTGCAGATGTCGACGCTCGACCTACAACAAGAAATCTCGCGTGCACTTGAAGAGAACCCCTTGCTTGAACGCGAGGATGAAATCGAGCAACCACTCGAGCCTTCTGATCATGCGATTCGCGAACAAGAGACTCCGCTCGAATCCGTTGAGGTTGCAGTCGAGACCGATTGGTCAGATACCAATCATTTTGACTTAAACCGGCCGATGACTCGAACAGCATCTGACGATGAATACGATAGTTTCGAAAATCGAACATCTGAGGCCCTCACACTTTCTGATCACTTGCTNTGGCAATTGAATCTNATGCCTTTGACCGAGCGCGACATGCTGATCGCGCGNGTTTTGATTGATTCAATCGATGCCGATGGATTCNTCGACGCNGACCTTGAAGAAATTACCGAGGCGTTGGGTGAGGAGCTCGAGGAGCTCGAACTGGACGAGGTTGAGTGTGTGCTTCATCAAATTCAACGACTGGATCCTGTCGGAGTCGGCGCCCGCGGAATTGCCGAATCGCTTGCGATTCAGTTGGCCGCAATGGATTTACTCGGCAGCGATGTTTCGCTGCCTTTATCCCTGGTCCAAAACCATCTTGATTTACTGACNAGAAAANATCGTGCTGGACTTAAGCGCGTCTTGAAATGCACAGATGACGCCCTGGACCTTNCACTGGAATTGATTCGATCGCTGGATCCAAAACCAGGNAGTCACATTGGCAGTAGCGNACCTGAGTATGTCACACCCGATCTCATTGTGCGTCGCAACGAAGAGGGCTGGNTTGTGGAACTCAACCCCGANGCCTTACCTCGTGTCGGCATCAATCAGACGTATCAGAGCTACATCAAGTNAGGTGACAAAAGCGAAACCAATGACTACCTCAAAAACCAACTTCAAGAAGCTCGCTGGTTCGTCAAAAGTCTAANATCTCGCGCAGAAACGCTACTCAAAGTCGGTACTTGTATTGTCGAAGAGCAAATCGAGTTCTTTGAAAAAGGGCCGGTTGCCATGAAACCAATGGTGCTTGCNGATATNGCAGAACGCGTCGAAATGCATGAATCCACGATTTCCCGGGTCACGACGCAGAAATACATGCACACCCCACGTGGAACACTCGAACTCAAATACTTCTTCTCAAGTCACGTTGGCACCGATGGGGGTGGTGAAGCATCATCCACAGCGATCAAAGAACACCTGAAAGAGTTAATTGGTGCAGAGAATCCAAAGAAACCACTGTCTGATAATAAATTGAGTGAACTCCTGGCAGCTCGTGGATTCAAGGTGGCGCGACGGACCGTTGCCAAATATCGAGAAATGCTGGGTATTGGTGGATCGAGCGAACGAAAACAGGTGTTTTAGACTTTTCGTCTGGGATGAAAAAGCGCATAGTGAGGGTGAGGTAAGGACATACCTCGATGCACTAGAAAAGGAGAAAGGTATGCAAATCAGCATAAGCGGTCATCAACTTGACGTGACGGATGCGCTGAAATCTTATGTGACGGAAAAACTCGATCGAATCGAACGTCACGCTGAACACATTACCAAGGTCGAAATCACTCTGACTGTTGAAAAACTCCGCCAGAAAGCGGAAGGAAACGTGCATGTTGCCGGCGCCGACGTTCATGCGTCCGCGGAGCACGATGATATGTACGCAGCGATTGACGCAATGGCTGACAAACTCGATCGCCAATTAGTCAAACATCGCGAAAAAACCATCAGTCGGATGCACGGACACTAAAAGCATCATACAATTCCCGGGGGCGACATCAGGTCGCCCTTTTAATCACAACAAGATATCAACTGCATGCAACTTTCTAACATCATTACTCCAGAACGCGTTGTCTCGAGCCTCGAGGGTGCGAGCAAAAAACGAGTACTGGAACTGACCGCTGAATTCATTGCCGAAGAGAGCCAAATGGATTCTGAGGACATCTACCAAGGCCTGATAAATCGAGAGCGTCTGGGATCCACTGGTATTGGCTATGGAGTCGCCATCCCCCATTGCCGAATGGCTTCTTTGAGTACTGATGAAACGCGGGGATATCTCGTCCAGCTGAACCAGGGCGTCGACTTTGATTCCATTGACGGACAGCCGGTGGAATTATTGTTCGTCTTACTGGTTCCTGAATCAACGAATCAAATGCATTTGAATCTATTGGCTCAACTCGCTGAGTGTTTTTCCAACGATCAGTTCCGTCATGAATTACAAATGGGAACTGATGCGAGTGAATTGTTTGAAATCGCCTCTAGGGCGTTTAAGACGGCTGCAGCATAATGCATTTGCTGATCGTCTCAGGTCGATCAGGAGCAGGGAAATCCTCGGCTCTTGGCGCCCTGGAGGATCTTGATTTTTACTGTATCGACAACCTCCCAGTCGCGCTTTTGAAAGAGACGGTCGCCACACTATCAACCGTATCACCAGGACGCAATCTGGCAGTATCCATTGATATTCGTACACTGGGGCATCCTGCTGACGTCCCTGCTCTCGTCAACGCCTTAACCGAACATGTTGGTCGCCTCGATGTGGTTTTCATTGACGCGATTGATGAATCATTAGCACGACGGTTCAGTGAAACCAGACGGCTTCATCCACTCTCCACGGGTATTGAACGAACGCATTTATCGGATGCGTTGAAACGAGAAAGTGAGCGTCTTGAACCCATTCAACAGATCGCAACATACAAGATTGATAGCTCAGGACTGTCGATTCATGCGCTGAGAAGCCAAATCCGGGAGCTGGTCGCCGGCGATAAAGCGACGCAATTAATCCTGAAGCTCCAATCATTCGGCTTTAAACGCGGCGTCCCAATGGACTCCGATACCGTATTTGATGCCCGCTCTCTCCCGAACCCCCACTGGGAGCAAGAACTACGCCCGTTAACAGGACAAGATCAGCAAATCAAAGACTATCTCTCTCAATTTCCGGAGACCTTTGAACTTCTTGACGAAATCGAGGCGCATGTCAGACGATGGGTACCNCGTCANGCCGAATCAGGTCGCCAATATTTCACTCTGTCGATCGGATGCACCGGCGGCCAACATCGCAGCGTATTTCTCACCGAGGCACTCACACAACGTCTCACTGATCTCGATCTAGATAGGCAGGTTGTTCATCGCGAGCTATCATCTGGTCAATAGAGGAAGCCTCACCGATGATTACTACGCCTGTCACCGTCAGAAATTTATTGGGTCTGCATGCAAGAGCAGCCAATGTTCTTGCGCAACAGGCGTCATTGTTTTCATCCGTCGTTGAGCTTGAGGATCCGNCCACTGGCCGCANAGTTGATGCAAAAAGCATCATGCAACTACTTATGATGGCGGCAGGCCAGGGTAGCGAACTCGNTTTANACATCGTGGGTGATGATCAAGTCGAGGCAACTGACGCGTTAACAGCGCTGTTTGAAGATGGATTTGGAGAACCTTGCGCATGAATGAGCAAGTTACAGATCCCATTTTGGAATCCAACCAAGCNAATCTTGAGCGCATCAATCTCNCACTATCGCAAGGTGCGATTGCTCGCGCCAGACAACTCATTAATGAAGATTTGGCAGCCCCAGATATTGCGCATCTTCTATCCTCTGTACCACCCAAGCAGCGAACCGTTCTTTGGAATTTAGTCGAAGCCGAAGAGTTAGCCGCTGATGTGTTGGCGTACCTTGGTGAGGAAGANCGCTCCGAAATTGTTGCCCGACTTGGGCCAGACGAACTCGCCAATCTGATCGAGAGCTTCGAGTTCGACGACAAAGTCGACCTTTTGCAGGAACTACCAGAATCGGTCATTGAAAAAGTTCTTCTGTCGATGNACTCTCAAGACCGTCAGCGGGTTGAGGATGTTCTCTCATACGACGAGGATTCTGCCGGTGGCTTGATGAACACGGACGTGGTAACTGTTCGTCCAGATATCACAATTGATGTTGTGCTCCGATATATTCGTCGATATCGCGAGCTCCCGCCCATGACGGATAATCTTTGGGTGGTCAACCGTCGCGATGAGTTTATTGGACAGGCGCCCATTTCGAAGGTTTTGATTTCCGACCCAACAACGACGATCCGTGAAATNATGGAAACCGAGGTCGAACCTTTNCTTGTCTCGACGCACNAAGATGAAGTNGCCCAGCGTTTTGAGCGACTNGATCTNGTGAGCGCACCTGTGGTGAACGAAAACGGTCAGTTATTGGGTCGTATCACCATCGATGACGTGGTTGACGTGATTCGTGCATCAGCCGATCACAGTTTGATGAGTCAGGCAGGTTTGGATGAGGATGAGGATATCTTTGCGCCACTGGTGCGAACCGTCCGGCGACGCGCAATTTGGCTTGGAATCAATCTATTAACTGCTTTCGTAGCAGCAGCGGTCATCGGTATGTTCGAGGCCACAATTGAGCAAGTCGTTGCCTTGGCCATCTTGATGCCTGTGGTTGCATCCATGGGTGGGATCGCTGGCACTCAAGCGCTCACAATTGTGATTCGAGGCATGGCGCTTGGGCGAGTTGGCTCAGCGAACATCCGTGCACTTGTCGCCCGGGAAGTGTTAATCGGCGTTGCCAATGGTCTGTTCTGGTCACTGATCGTTGGNTTNGCTGCCTTTGTATGGTTTGGTGATTACACACTCGGATACGTAATCGCTGTTGCGATTATCGTCAATCTCCTGGTTGCTGCGTTGGTTGGCACCTTACTCCCGGGCTGTTTGAAATCCATGCGCATCGATCCCGCTCTAGCCGGTGGCGTTGTGTTGACCACCGTGACNGATGTTGTTGGCTTTTTTTGCTTTTTNGGCGTTGCTACGCTTGTTTATGCCTNACTTAACTGCCNGCNACCATCATTTTTTCAAACAGCATCGAGCCCGTTGTAATCGAGCGGCGTAAATCGATGTCGGAACCGACAGCAACAAGATCCTGTTTCAACATCCGATCCAGGTTTGATGCAACGGTCACCTCATGTACCGGATACGCAATCTCACCATTCTCGACCCAAAATCCAGAGGCCCCACGTGAATAGTCGCCATTCACNAGGTTCACACCCTGTCCCATCAGTTCAGTGACAACCAATCCTTGTCCCATCTCTGAAACCAGGGTCTGAAAATCGTTGTCGCCTTTGAGAAANAGATTACGGACCCCCCCNGCATTATGAGTGGATTCCAGACCAAGTCGATTNGCTGAATACAGGGACAACACATAACTCGATAAAACGCCGTCGGTGACAAACGCTTGCTCGCGTGTNGCCAGCCCATCGCCATCATACGCTGATGAACCCATTGCACCCGGAATGAGGGGGTTTTCAGACAGTGAGACCCAACTCGGAAATACCTCCGTNCCGAGNCGGTCCAGAAGATAACTGGATTGCCGATACAGTGATCCACCACTNATGGCNCTGATAAAGCTCGACAGTAGGCCTGAAGCGGTCTCNGGAATAAATAANACTGGTACTTCAGCTGTCTGGCACTTACGCGGATTCAATCGAGCCACAGTTTTCTCTGCTGCTTCGCGTCCAACCATCTTGGNNGACCACAGCTGCTCAGGACGCCGCGATTGCGTATACGCATAGGATCGTTCTCGGCTCTCTCCGTCCTCGGCCAACAACACACAACTCATCCCATGAATACTCGTTGGCTGACTAACCAACAGTCCTTCGGTCGTGCCGTGGACCGAAATANNGCGGGTTGAAGACACAGATCCNCCCTCGGAATTCGTGATTCGAGCGTCAGCTTGNCGNCCAANNGATTCGACTTCAATGGCCAGATCGAGTGCCCCCTTTGCGTCGATCTCCCACGGATGGTCNAGCTCAAGATCCGGAACAGATTGAATAATTTGATCTCGAGATGCGAGCACAGCNGCAGGATCAGGGGCTGTCACCTTCGCGATTGCAAAAGCGGCTTCAAGCGTCCGCTGTAACGCACCATCTGATAAGTCAGTTGTTGATGCTGAACCGCGCGATTCACCCAGAAATACGGTGATCGACAGTGATTGGTCCCGAGTCATTTCTAATTTCTCAGGTTGACCCAGTCGTGCCTGCACATCAAGCCCCACAGACGCACTCGCGGCAACTTCACAGGCATCCGCTCCGACATGTTTGGATTGTTCCAGTATCCGAGTTGTTAATTCTTCGAGGCGGTTTTTTTCTTGTTGTGAGTTAAACTTCGCGGACATGAATGACAAACGCTCCCTTCAAAATGATGAACTGATCGACGATGAACGCCTGGAGGCGCCGTCGAAAAGTGCAAAAAAACGTGAAATGCTGGCGCTTCAGGCGCTCGGCCAAGAACTTGCGACCTTGTCTGAAAAGCAATTTCAGAAAATTCAATTTCCTAAAGATGCGCTGCGCGAGGCGCTTGAATTCTACAGAAGTATTCCAGAAAAAAAGCATGAAGCGCGCCGTCGGCAAATGCAGTTTATCGGTAAAGTGATGCGCGGTGTTGAGCCCGACTCGCTTCAATCGCAGTTGGACGCAATGAAAACCACTGCCAACGAGGAGAAGCGTCAGCATCATCAAGCCGAAGAGTGGCGTGACCGCTTGCTGGATGATCCGAAACAAGCAACCGATTTTCTGAACGAATTCGCCACCGATGCGCAACGACTGAACCAGTTGATTCGCGCAGCCAAAAAGGCACGAGAACTGAACAAAGACAAAGGTGAGGCACGTAGTCTGTATCGCGCGCTCTATGAGGCGATCGCCCATTAAGCCGTTCCGCCAACCGTCAGACGATCAATCTTGAGACTCGGCTGACCGACCCCCACGGGAACGCTCTGGCCATTTTTACCACACACACCGATCCCTGGATCGAGTGCAAGATCATCACCAATCATCGAAATTGCACTCATGACCTCTGGGCCGTGCCCAATCAGCGTTGCGCCTTTGACAGGTGCTGTTACCTCGCCTTTCTCGATTAAGTAAGCCTCGCTGGCTGCAAACACGAACTGCCCAGATGTAATATCTACCTGGCCGCCACCAAAGTTCACAGCAAAAATTCCGCGATCGACAGATCTGATCATATCCTCCTGAGTCGCATCACCAGGCTCCATGAAGGTGTTGGTCATGCGAGGCATGGGAAGATGTGCGTAACTTTCACGACGACCATTGCCGGTTGGTGCCACATCCATCAGACGCGCATTCAGCTTATCTTGCATGTAACCCACCAAAATACCGTCTTCAATCAGCACGTTACGCTGGCTCACATGTCCCTCGTCATCGATATTCAGTGACCCACGACGATCGGACATCGTTCCATCATCGACGACAGTAACACCCTTTGATGCAACCTGTTGACCAACCTTACCTGAGTAAAAACTCGAGCCTTTGCGATTGAAATCGCCTTCAAGTCCGTGACCGACGGCTTCGTGGAGTAAGACACCCGGCCAACCTGATGCGAGGACGACCGGCATCTCGCCTGCAGGACAGTCAACCGAGTCCAAATTCACAAGCGCTTGGTCCACCGCTTCGGAGACCAACCGATTGGCATGTTCGACGGTCAGCAGACGATCTAAATCATAGCGACCGCCGAGACCCGAACCGCCCCGTTCCCTGCGACCATCCTTCTCAACCAACACCGAAACCGAGAGACGCACCAGTGGACGGACATCGGCTCCCAGCGTACCGTCTGTTGCCGCAATAAGAATCTCGCGATACGAGATCGATAAGGTCGCCTGCACCTGTTTTACCAGTGGGCTTTTGGCACGCGCTTTGGCATCAATGTCCAGCAGGAATGCGATTTTATCGGTCGCACCCTTTTCAGGAATCGGATTTTTCGCCACATATAATTTTGGTGTTGAGACCTGATCAAGGTTAACCCCACCTCGCGACTGACGACCGTCTTGAATCGCTATCGCAACATCACGCGCTTCACGAATCCGGGCAGCTGTTATCTCTGAACTGTATGCAAAACCTTGTTTATCACCGGCACAGGTTCGAACACCAACGCCCGCATCCTGATAGTAACTAGCATCTTTTACTTCACCGTCTTCAAGGGAATAGGTCTCCGCCTCGGCCTTTTCAAAAAACAAATCTGCGAAATCGACCTCACCGACGGACAATTCACTGACCAAAGGCTCCAGATCGTCCAAAATCAGCCCGCCTGGTCCTAAAATCGATTCACTGACTGTTTGCAGTAGTGTCGGCATTCGCGTTGTCCTTTTTCTTTGAAAACGGTGGTATGAGGGAGACTTGGGGGTCATCAAAGGATCCTTCAATCCTGTAACTCGTCTTACCCACCTTAATCAGCTTTGTCCCAAGCGCCTTCTCGACGAGATAAATAGCACCCCCGACCTGCGGCGCACCGAGAAGCACAGATGCCAACGGCAAATTATTGGTGAGTGGGATATCGACTTCGAGCTCTTGATTCAATCGTTGATTCACAAGATCAGCGACTCCGGTCATCCGAAAACTTGAAGAGGGTCCTTGCATCTGGAACTCAGGGTCAAATCGAAGTGAACCATTCGCAATCTTCGCCTTCGCACTCACGCGATCAAAGGCGACACCGGGTTGAACTAAATCAAGAAAATCAAGACGCAAGCGTCGGGTAATGGTTTCAATATTCAAAATGCCAAACAGCCGCAAGACTTCAGCTGAATTACCGAGATCGACAAAGCGTCCATCTTCGAGTGACAGTTCCACCAGACCTTCACTGGTGAGCACAGAGAAACCCAGTGGTGATCCCTCCCAGCTGAGGTTCGAGACAAATCGTCCGGAGGCCGCTTCAAGCAGGGGCTCGTCTTCATTCACACGGAGAATGTGTCCAAGCTCAGCTCCTTGTGCCCGAAGTAACAAAGCGCTTTTTGCCTGTCCATTTTCGAAAACCCACGCCAACTCGCCTTGGTATTTCTGACCATCACTGTTGAATTCGAGCGTTGTCGCATCCAATCGCGAGTCACCGGACACCAAGACGATATTCATGTCTTGATAATCTGTCTCACCGCGCTTCAATTGGTTCACCTGTATGTTGGCGGAAGGCAGTTGTCCCGGATCATAGTCGAACAGCGGATCGTCATCTGGTGGATCCAGCAGATCACCACCTTCCGGTAACACCAGATGGGTCAGATCAATGAATAACGACCCTTTGCCGATCCGCCACACACGTCCGGACATCTCCGAACCATCAAAGGAAACGTCAAATTCATCGGGTTTCAAGATGATTGCCGTCTCATCAACCTGTAACGGCGTATCGCCGAGGACTAATCGCTCTGTCTTCAACAATATCTTTAAATTTGGACCGTCTCCATCGCGCGCAGGGACAGTCGCCCAATCAATGATTCCAACCTCAGGCGTGATAATTTCGAGCACTAACGGGTTTATTCCAAGATCGCCACGGATTTCAGTCACATCGAAGAACCTGGCATTGAAACTCTTCAGTTCAGGTGAGCTAGTGAGGCTGACTTGAATGTCACCCACTTGATCTGTCTCTTTGAATAAAGGAGGCGGTAAACGACTCCCCAAACCCTGCCCGTCGGTCTCGAGTGATAATTGGAAGCCTTGATCATTATCATGACCACGGATCGACCATTCGGCCTCTCCAAATAGCTGACCTTCATCAAACTCGAGGGAAATCAGATCCGACAGATTGGTTGTCTTTAAGCGAGCCTGGCCAATAAAGTCAGTCTGACCACCGGATACGCTGACCGTGGCTTCGACAGGATCCCCCAGTAAGTTGCCACTTAAACGCTCTGTGTATAAACCATCATCTAAACGATACGTCGCTCGACCATTGACTTGAGTGAACGGCTCGCTCAGTTCCGAGAGTGCAACTGTCAAGTCATCGGCCTCGATGACCACTTGGCCTTCAGGGCGCTCGCCGATGGGTACTGTTAAGCTCACATCACCGCGAAGCCTTCCATCGAGGATCACCTCAGAGCCCAANGTGTCGGGTTTGACCTGAGCTTCATCCAATATGGCGAGCGCAACGGCAGCTTCNCCTGACAACTGGCCNGTAATATNAATTCGACGTCNGTCNTCNNGATCCTGTACTGCGACAACACGACTGACATTCAGNCCACCAAAATCCGGACCAATGAATTCAACTCGAGCGCGCTTACTCACAAAATCAACGACCCCTTGTGTNCCAACAAAAGANGGCCAAAGAGATAATGGTTGAAAACNATATGTAGTCANTGGAAAGTGCATGCTGAGCTCACGACGTGACCGATCGACCTCAGCACCCAGAGGGCCAGAATAAGAGATGCGACCCTCGCTGACATGGACATCATCAATCGACTGGATCAGAAAACCATGCACCTCCCCGTCCAGATCATTTGGCAGTAGATCAGCCAATCCATCTTTCGACGCATCGACTGTCAATTCAAGCTGAATCGACTGCTCTGTCGCCCGTGGTAGATCTAACAATAATGCACCGCGCACATCTTGAAACTCGCTCTGGACGCGAAGATTCTGCCCGCGGAGTAAGAGCCCATCATTACTTCGATCAAAACCAAGGCGGCCCGACAGCGACTGCTGCTCCCATGGATTCGGAAAGATCTCGGGAAGCGAAAATGTGGCTAATTCGGCTTCAAAATCGAACCATCCCCGAGATCCGTCAATGAAGAGCTCTCCCGCCACCGGACCGACGTGCGGAATTGAACGTCCAGCTTGGATCTCAAATGAATTAATGTCTGCCATGATTGAAGGCACTTGATCCAATGTCCAGTCTAGTTTGACGTTCTGGCCCGTCATGGTCGGCTGGTTGGTAGTTAGTATTCGAATCAGTTTTGAATCGGGCAGATGTGGTTTCAACACTTCGCCCAAAGCGAGACCGTCAACTTCGATCGAAGGAAGATGAGAAATCACCCGCGATCCGTCAAATTGAAGCCCACCACCTGAACCAGTGATCGTCAGACCGGGTACTTGCAATTGAAGTGATGTCAACGAAGTTGAGATGGTATTCAATCCAGGAAGTACGAACTGCGCAGTCAAGTCGCCGCTTAAACCCAGTTNTNTCTCCGATAATCCACTGATGCGAGCAATGCCCTCGACGGGGACTCCATCCTTCACAGTCAACCATGCAGTCGCATCNAAACCGATTCGCAGATCCTCNAGTCCAAGGTCTGATACCGGAGCTTGTCGAAGTCTGGTTTGTAAACGGAGGTCATGCGCATCANCGCTCTCTGAGGGATAGCGCCAGTCGATATCNAGGGGAACAGANATATCCTCTGTCACTAATCGTGTTTGTGCGATCACTCCAATCTCAGGATCGATCGCCACGGAAAGGCGCTTGAATGAGAGATCANCCAATAAAACATCAATATTATGCAGNTGAATCTCGCCCATTGGCCGAACGATTTCGTGNAGTTGATCCAAAAGCCCAGCCCATATTTGAGGATCTGGGAATGCGCCTGCNGCGGATCCACGTTGAATAATCTCTCCCTCGTCGAGGACCAATTGGTCAATCACAGGTTGAGACAACTCAAGCGATGCAGAAAGATCGAGTAACATTTGTACCCGGCGAATTTCAATCGAACCCTGTTCTTTCTCGATCACAATATTCAGTGCTTCCAGATAAGGCCCGGTCCAGGAAGCACGAGCACCGATCTCAGAAATCGTGACCTTCGCGTCAAGACGCTCAGATAAAAGGGCCTCGATGTCCGATCGCCAATAATTGACCATTGGAANCGCAGCCAAAACCAAGCCTTGAAGTGCTGCAAGTATCACNACGATGATGGCTTTTGTTGTCAGCAACCCACGAATCATGAGATCNCGACCTCGTATCGATCCTGAGCGAAATTAGTGTCGACCTGTAGNCGAATTGGACGATGAATAAAGGCCTCAAGGTCCGCCAACGCNTCTGATTCTTCATCGATTAATCGATCGATAACCGCGGGCGCTGCGATCACCGTTGTGGTCTCCGCGGAGTAGGCTCGGTACTCACGCATAATGGCTCTAAATATTTCATAACAGACCGTTTCAGCGGTTTTGATCTGCCCCGATCCGCGGCAGTGTGGGCACGATTCCTGAAGCTGATCAGACAATCGTTCACGGCTCCGTTTTCGCGTTAACACCACNAAGCCTAATTCATTGAAATCACTGATTCGTGTTTTGACAGGATCTTCATCCAGTGATCGCTCGAGCGTGCGAAGCACTTGTCGCTTGTGCTCATCGTCTTCCATATCGATGAAATCAACGACGATAATGCCACCGAGATTACGCAACCGGAGTTGGCGACCGATCGCAACCGCAGCTTCGAGATTGGTTCGAAACACCGTTTGTTCCAATGTATGTGCGCCAACAAACCGGCCTGTGTTCACATCAATCGTGGTCATCGCCTCGGTTTGCTCGATCACCAGATACGCACCTGATTTCAGTTCCACATCGCACGCAAGTGCTCGCTCGATTTCGTCTTCAATTTGATACAAATCGAAGATTGGTCGATCGCCCTGATAATGTTGAATCAAGGGCGCGACCTCGGGCATAAATTTGGATGCAAACTCCGATAAATTGCTAAAGGTTTCCTGTGAATCGATCAACACACGCTCGGTATCACGCCGAATCTGATCGCGGACAAGCCGATGCGTCAGTGGTAATTCCGCAAACAACAGCGCCGGAGCCCTCACAGTTGTCTGTTCACGACAAATATTGTCCCAAACGCGCTTTAAGTAGATCAGATCTTCTTCTAAATCGGCCGATGTGTGCCCGTCCCCAGCCGTGCGAACGATGACACCCCATTCAATGCCTTGTGCATCTAATGCCGCCTGCGCAATCGCTTTCAAATGTTCGCGTGTGTCCTCGTCTTCAATCCGTTGACTAATCCCGACATGCGTAGCGAACGGCATGAGCACCAAATGACGCGCCGGTAGAGAGACTTCAGCCGTCAGTCGTGCGCCCTTGCTTCCAATGGGATCTTTGATCACTTGCACCAATAGATCCTGGCCTTCAGTAACTAGTTGCTGAATTGGACGGTCTCGGTCGTTGTCAGAGGTCGGTAAGTCCTTAGCGTGAAGAAAGGCACTCCGTTCAAGGCCNATGTCAACGAAACATGCTTGCATCCCAGGCAACACCCGCACGACCTTGCCCAAATAGACGTTACCCACAAGGCCTCGATGTGTGGCTCGCTCAATCAAAATTTCCTGCAACATGCCCTGCTCCACCACCGCGACGCGGGTTTCGAGCGGGGTGAAGTTCAGCAAAATTTCATGACGCACGATTCAGCATAGCCTCAAGCTCAACCAAGGGTAATCCGACAACATTGGTATAGGATCCATGGATCGATTCAACAAACCGTGCCGCCAATCCCTGAATGCCATATCCACCTGCTTTATCTGCAGGCTCACCGGTTTGCCAGTATTGTAAACTTTCTTCTCTCGTCAGTTCACGAAAGGTCACATCCGTGCGAATGATTTGCACATCAGCATGGTCATCAAGTAGCACACAAATGCCTGAATACACCTGATGTGTTTTGCCAGATAAACGATCCATCATGCACATAAAATCGGCCTGATCAGTCGGCTTATTCAGGATCAAACCATCGACTGACACGGTGGTATCCGATCCGATAATGAGTTCACCCACACCTGCAGACGCACTCACTGCGCACGCTTTAACTTGAGCCAGTCTCGCGACATAGTGATCCGGTGATTCGCCCGCACAGAGCGACTCGTCAACGTCCGCAGGAATCACTCGAAAATCAGACGTGATGAGTTGAAGTAAGTCACGCCGCCTCGGCGACTGACTTGCAAGAATCATTGGCGTTGAGCCCTCAGTCCTCCAGCATAATCGGCAACCACATCATAGAACCAACGAAGTGGTGACCAGAGTAGTGCAGAAACGACGGACTGAAGGACCAGAATCATCAAATCCGGCGATTGTCCAGTCAATGTTCTGGCCCAATAAGAGACTGCTGATGCGATTAATAAAACCACGAATACGACCAGTGACTGGCGAATCCAGTTGACCTGCCGAACGGATGGTCCCAGCAACGTTAATGCGTAGGCGATTAAGGCAAACAACAATCCGTGAAGCCCCAATGCCGTCCCGTATAACACATCAATCGGAAGCGATGAGATCAGTAAAAGTGTCATTGACAACTGATAGTTCCGCATTAACCCCCACCAAGTCACAAACAAAAAACCGAAATGCGGTAACGCAAGCGTCATCCATGCCGGATAGGGAATAACGACAAAAAACAGTGTCGAAAGCCAAGTCACTAAGAAGATCATGACTCACCTTCAGCCAGATCAACCATCACCAACGACAAGCGAGCCATTGGGGTCAATGGAGCCGCGATCACACGCGCAAATGGTTGCCCGGGAGCACGAATGACTTCTTTCACTTCAGCGACTGGAATACCAGATTGAAATCGCTCGCCCAAGCCTGAAGTTTCCAACAGATCACCTGGGACGATGTCCACCGTATCTGGCAAGTTCCTAAGCTCAATCCGGTCCATGCGCCCCACGCCAACAGCGATGGCCCGCTCGCGTGTGCGAGTCACCTGAACCGGCAGATTGTGGGTCGCATCTGTCATCAAAAGGACGTCTGCCGCGTGGGGATAGGCAACCACAACCTGTCCAACCAAGCCATCTGCAGAAATCACCGGCCGGCCTTCAGTCACTCCAGCAAGTAGGCCCCGGTTAATGGTCACTCGATGCACAAATGGATCATTCGACAATCGCTCGATTTGAGCTTGCAATAACCGCTCATTCACGCGCTCTTTCACACCAAGTAGCCGACGCAGCTCAGCGTTTTCAGCCCGCAATGTTTGTAATTTCAACTGCTCAGTACGTAACCGTTCATTCTCGAGTGCAATCACTTCGAGCCGCTCCGTGATGAGATCATAAGAGTGGGCCCAATCGATCAATTCAGACGACACCCGTCCAGGGACATAAGCGGCCTGTTCAAGAGGCCAAAGAGCGGTCTTGATGGATTGACGCACCAGGGTCAACGCATCAAATCGGGAATCGATGAAGATTGTGGCCACAGAAAATGTGACCGCAACGACGAGGCGGACAGATGCGACACTGGTGTCGGAAAACAGCGGCCGCATGTCGTCNACTCTTAATCAGAATTAAANAAATTGAAGGAGGCGCGATCAATCAGCTCAAGTGCTTTACCACCGCCACGCGCAACGCAGGTCANTGGATCATCTGCAATCAAAACAGGCANNCCTGTNTCGGCNGCCAGCATTTCATCCAGTCCTTTGAGTANCGCACCACCACCNGTCANNACAATCCCACGCTCNGCNATNTCNGATGCAAGCTCGGGTGGAGACTGTTCAAGCGCGTTCTTCACAGCTGCTGTGATCTGCGCCAAAGGCTCGGCAAGTGCCTCCTGAATTTGATTTGACTTCATCGTGAGCTGTTTCGGGATACCCTCGGCCAGATTACGGCCGCGGACGTCAATTTCTTGTTCATCCTTGATGGTCACCGCGGTTCCGATATCTTGCTTGATTCGTTCTGCTGTGGAGTCGCCAATCAGGGTACCAAAGCGACGGCGAACATAACCCACGATGGCTTCGTCAAACCGGTCACCGCCGATGCGAACGGACTCGGAGAAAACGATGCCATTCAGCGAAATAATTGCGATTTCCGTGGTGCCACCGCCCACATCCACAACCATCGAACCACTTGCATCATCGACAGGGAGTTCTGCACCCAATGCCGCAGCCATTGGCTCTTCAATCAGATACACCTCACGAGCACCTGCACCGAGTGCGGACTCTTTGATTGCCCGCCGCTCAACCTGGGTCGATTGGGCCGGAACACACACCAGTACTCTAGGTGATGGGCGAATAATCGAATTCTCATGCACTTTACTAATGAACAGTTGCAACATTTTCTCGGTGACATGGAAATCAGCGATGACCCCATCCTTGAGCGGCCGAATTGCCACAATGTTGCCAGGAGTTCGACCAAGCATCCGCTTCGCCTCAATACCCACCGCTGCAACGGAGCGCTGCGTTCCGACGGTGCGGATCGCAACGACCGATGGCTCGTCGAGGATGATCCCCTTTCCCTTCACGTAGATCAGCGTATTCGCTGTCCCCAAGTCGATCGAAATATCATTCGAAAACAATCCGCGTATGGCTTTAAACATGCAAGCTTTATCCTGTTGGACGTGCGCAATAAAAACGAGAGTTTAGCTGACCCGACCCCTATACTGAAGCCCTATGCTAGCATGCGCTGTCCTAAACATGATTTTCAATGACGGAGAACCCTATGTCGCTGACGAGCGATGACGTCAAACGCGTAGCCAAACTCGCCCGATTAGGGCTGACTGATGTCGAAACCACAGAAACCCTCGCCCAACTCAATTCCATCCTCGAACTGGTTGATCAAATGCAACAAATTGATACTGATGGTGTTGCGCCTCTTACCCATCCATTGGAGCTGAAACAAACCTTGCGTGCTGACGCCGTTGCCGAAACAAATCAACGCGATAAGTTTCAGGCCATCGCACCGCAGGCAGATGCGGGCCTCTATCTCGTACCGAGGGTGGTTGAATGAGTCAAATTACCGATCTTTCGTTTTCTGAGCTCAAACAGTCTCTCGATGACCGGACATTGTCAAGCGTCGAGATAACCAGCGCATTTCTTGATCGAATCGAATCATTGAATCCGACACTGAATGCGTTCATCACCATCACCCGTGATGAAGCGATGCAATCGGCGAAAAACGCTGACGCCGCTATCAGTCAAGGATCGGCGACCCCATATACTGGCCTACCGATTGCGCACAAAGATCTCTTCTGTACCGATGGCACATTGACCAGCTGTGGCTCAAACATCTTGTCAAATTTCGTAGCACCCTACGATGCGCATGTGGTCAGCCAGTGCAAAACTGCCGGACTGGTCTCGCTTGGGAAACTCAATATGGATGAGTTTGCGATGGGATCATCCAATGAAAATTCATATTACGGTCCGGTCAAAAACCCGTGGGACACTACCCGCGTTTCCGGAGGTAGCTCCGGTGGCTCAGCGGCAGCAGTTGCTGCTCGACTGACCCCGCTTGCAACAGCAACAGATACCGGTGGCTCAATCCGACAGCCGGCTGCCTTCACTGGAACATCCGGACTGAAACCAACGTATGGTCGGGTGAGCCGATTTGGGATGATCGCCTATGCCTCGAGTCTGGACCAAGGTGGATTGATTGCGCACACTGCCCAAGACATCGCACATGGCCTTGGGATGATTGCAGGCCATGATTCACGCGATTCGACATCAGCACGAAAGCCAGTTCCTGATTACACACAAACGCTCGATGAGTCGCTTAAGGGCAAAGTCATCGGGATTCCCAAGCANTTTTTTGATGACCGATTGGATAGCGCCATGCGTCAAGCAATGGATGNGGTTCTCGAGGTACTGCGATCACTGGGTNCAACCACCACTGAAGNGTCACTCGATCACGTTGCTGAGGCCATTCNTGCGTATTATGTGATTGCNCCAGCGGAAGCAAGTTCNAACTTATCTCGGTTTGATGGCGTTCGGTTTGGTTATCGNGCAGACAGCCCGACAGATCTTATGGATCTCTACGAACGGTCTCGNGGAGAAGGCTTTGGAAGCGAAGTCAAGCGGCGAATTCTGATCGGCACCTACGCATTGTCGGAAGGTTATTACNACGCCTATTACAAAAAAGCTCAGCAAATCCGACGACTCATTCGTGATGATTTCAATCGCGCGCTTGGTANCTGTGATTTGTTNTTTGGACCCACAACGCCATCAACGGCCTTCGTTCTTGGTGAGAAAACAGCAGATCCAGTCGCGATGTATTTGGANGACATCTATACGGTNGCGACCAACATGGCAGGNCTNCCNGGTGGATCATTTCAGGCGCCACTGATTGATGGCCTACCGACGGGCTATCAACTCACCNGCCGCGCCTTCGGTGAAAGTATGATTTTAAACGCCGCACATCAGGTTCAAATGGNGACCGATTGGCATATGCTGCGTCCGGAGGGTGTTTGATATGNATGAAGCGGTGATCGGACTCGAGGTCCACGTACAACTCTCGACAGACTCTAAAATCTTCTCAGGATCGTCAACCAACTTTGGTGCCGAACCGAACACCCAAGCATCACTGATTGATCTCGGGATGCCGGGCGTCTTGCCCGTNCCGAACGCCAAAGCGTTTGAGATGGCTGTTAAATTCGGACTCGCAATCGACGCCGANATTGGTCAAGAATCAATCTTCGATCGGAAAAACTACTTCTATCCGGATCTTCCAAAAGGGTACCAAATCAGTCAATTTGACAAACCGATCGTCGGTCCTGGNCGCGTGACGATCAGTCTCGAGGACGGAACAACCAAGACCATCAATGTGACACGCGCNCACCTTGAGGAAGATGCAGGTAAAAGCGTTCACGANGCGTTTGATGGTATGACTGGCGTCGACTTGAATCGAGCCGGCACACCATTACTCGAAATCGTCTCTGAACCTGAACTACGTTCGGCGAAAGAGGCTGTTGCTTACCTCAAGGTGATTCATTCAATCATTCGCTATCTCGATATTTCTGACGGCAACATGGCCGAAGGTTCCATGCGTTGCGACTGCAACGTCTCAATCCGACCAAAAGGNTCTGATACGCTCGGTACGCGCACAGAAATTAAAAACGTGAACTCGTTCCGCTTTGTCGAGAAAGCAATCAATACCGAAATCAATCGCCAAATTGAGATCTTGGAAGATGGCGGTCGGGTCATCCAGGAAACACGCCTGTATGATCCAGACAAGAACGAAACCCGTTCGATGCGATCAAAAGAAGAAGCCNACGACTATCGTTACTTCCCGGATCCTGATCTGTTGCCCGTTATCCTTGACGAGGCCTTCNTCAGCGCTTGCCGAAGTGCACTCCCTGAGCTTCCTGAAGCTCGGAAGACGCGTTACGTCAGTGAATATANNATCACTGACTATGATGCGGGNGTCTTNGTTGCTGATCGTGATGTTGCTGATTACTTTTCCGAAGTCGCAGATACGTCAGGAGAAGGTAAGTTAGCCGCCAACTGGGTGATGGGTAGCGTGTTGGCTGACCTCAATCAAACAGGTGGATCCATTACTGACTTTGCAGTGACCGCAAAACAATTATCNGATCTGATTGCGCGAATCAAAGACAACACGCTCAACTCGAAGACCGCGAAAACTGTNTTTGACGCGTTACGCGCAAGTGAAGGCGAAGTCGANGGTATCATCGAGTCCAAAGGTCTCGTTCAGGTGACAGACACTGGNGCAATTGAAGCGATTGTCNATGAGGTGATTGCCGANAACCCAGATCAGGTCGCCAACTACCGCGCTGCACCAGACGAGAAACAGGGCAAGATGCTCGGGTTCTTCGTCGGCCAAGTGATGAAGAAGTCACAGGGGAAAGCCAACCCTCAGGCTGTGAATCAAATTTTGAGCGCAAAACTCTCAGGCTGATCCACACACCGGGCAGGCAGNNTCCTTTCGGTAACGGAAGGACTTCCACTCCATGGTCTGCGCATTGAATCGGATTAATCGNCCAACCAAGCGATCAGACCAGCCCAGTAAAAGACCCAACACCTCGACTGCCTGCAGGGTACCCAAGGTCCCCACTACCGGNCCGAGNACNCCNGTTTCTGCGCACGTCNGTTCCACCTCGGGAACATCAGGAATCAAGCAGGCATAACATGGGTTTTCAGCATCACGTGGATCAATTGTTGTGAGCTGTCCCTCAACCCCAAGGGCGGCTGCAGAGACNGTTGGTACCNGATGCTTCAACGCCAATCGATTGGCCAAAAATCGTGTTGCGAATCGATCCGTGCAATCTGCAACACANTGCGCGCTAGAGATTACTCGATCNACATTTTGATCATCTGCATGCGCTGCAATCACNTCAATCTCNATCCATGGATTAATGCCCAGAATTCGCTCTCTTGCAGATTCGACCTTCAATTGGTTCAAGCTATTCTGACTATGGATCACCTGTCGATGAAGATTGGTTTCATCCACCGTATCACCATCAACAAGCGTTAATCGCCCGACTCCAGCGGCACCAAGATACAACGCAAGCGGACTGCCAAGACCACCCAGTCCTAAAATCACAACATGCGATTGTTTCAGTCGCTCCTGGCCATCCACATCGACATCAGACAGGAGAATCTGTCTTGCGTAATGCAGGAGTTCTGAATCTGTCATCATGGCTTTTGCATCCTCGTCACGCGATCTCTGCCTGCGAGGTCTTGGTGTGTCTGAACCGCCTTCCAACCCATACTNATCGCAAGTTTCCTAACATCATGGGCCTGACGATGACCATGCTCAAGACACAACACACCATCCTCACAGAGATGATTCAAGGCCTCACNCAAAATCCGCTGAATCAAAGACAAGCCATCTTGCTCTGCAAAGAGCGCCATCGCGGGTTCATGCGCGACCACATCCGGATCCACTTCCGGATCATCCCAGGCGATATAAGGCGGATTTGCGGTGATCAGTTGAAACTCAGAAAGCCCCTCGAACAGGTCTGTTTGTCGACATTCGACGTCTAACTGTAAAGTAGATGCGTTTTGAGCAGCACACCGAACCGCATGTTCTGACAGATCACTGGCTGTCACTGTACAGTGAGAATGCCGTGCTTTAATGGCAAGAGCTACGGCGCCAGAGCCCGTGCAGAGGTCGTGAACCGATTGAATCCTGTTATCGGAAATCAATGCGGAGGAAACCTCGACCAGGGTTTCAGTATCCGGTCTCGGAATCAATACGTCCGGATCAATCAGGATCTTTAAGCCATCGAAATAACAGACTCCCAAGATATAGGCCAAAGGCTCACCGGCAGTCGATCGGTGCGCTATGTGGATGATCTGCTCAGTTTTTTCATCAGGAAGACGTGATTCGGCCGCGAGAATTTGCTCCGTCAGGGATAACCCAAGCGCTTCTGAAAAGACCAGCTGCTGTTCGCTATGGGTCCATTTTGCTGCGTGAACCGGATCAGAGCGCTGTAATTCAGTAAGTGTCATGCGCCCGTATCAAGCCCTGCTAACAGCTCGGCTTGGTATTCCTGAACAAGGGGGTCAATGATCATCTGACAAGCACCGTCCATCATCTCGTCTAATCGATACAGAGTGAGGTTAATCCGGTGATCCGTGACCCGTCCCTGTGGGAAGTTATAGGTACGAATGCGTTCAGAACGATCTCCAGATCCAACCAGCGACTTTCGTTCACTCGCTTCTTTTACTTGCTGTTCCTGACGGGTTGCATCCTCCAATCTGGCTTGCAGCAAGCTTAGGGCTCGCGCCTTATTTTTGTGTTGCGAACGCTCATCCTGGCACTCAACAACAACACCTGTCGGTAGATGAGTGATGCGAATCGCTGAGTCCGTTTTATTGACGTGCTGACCACCGGCTCCACTGGCCCGAAAGGTGTCAATCCGCAAATCTTTGGTATCGATCGTGGTCTCAGTCATCGGATCTGCTTCAGCCATGACGGCAACGGTACAGGCCGATGTGTGAATGCGTCCTTGTGATTCTGTCGCTGGAACCCGTTGCACGCGATGCGCGCCAGATTCAAATTTCAAGCGACCGTAAACTCGATCGCCGGCGACTTTCATGACGACTTCCTTGTACCCTCCGAGCTCAGCCTTTGACTCAGACAACACCTCTGTCTTCCAGCCCTGTGTTTCGGCAAATTTGAGATACATCCGAGAAAGATCGCCCGCAAACAGAGCTGCCTCATCGCCACCGGTTCCTGCACGGATTTCCACAAATGCGCTCCGAGAGTCGGCTGGATCTTTGGGGATCAGAGCGACTTGTAGTTCAGCATCCAAAGCCTCGAGCTGTTGCCGAGTGTCGGGTAACTCACTGTCAGCGAGCTCCTTCATATCCGCGTCGTCGCCGGTGAGGTAGCTCTCCAATTCGACCAGATCGGCGCTTAATGCCTGGTATTTTTGGACCAATTGGACAACCGGCTCAATCTCGCTGTATTCCTGAGAGAAGGCAACAAATTGTGTTTGATTGCCAATTACATCTGGATCAGCAAGCAAAGCAGCGAGTTCTTCGTGTCGATCAACCAATTGATCCAAGCGACTCAATAACGATGGTTTCAATCCGACTCCTCAATATCATCGATCGAAAAGAGCCGGTGTGTCGCTTCGATGAGCGATAAATCACCCTGCTCTGCAGCGCTTCGCAATGCCACTGTTGGGGCATGCAAAAACTTATTGGTTAGGTTGCGGCTCAATTGTGCCAGGACCTCGTCGGCTGGTTTACCAGATTCTAGCGCTTTGGCCGCACGCGCCAATTCTTGATCAGACAGCGTCTGCGTACTGTCTCTGAGTTGCTTGATGGTATCGACCGAGCGATATCCCCGTATCTCACGTTGCCAATCATCCAATGCTTCATTGATCAGCGTCTCTGCATGACGCGCCGCCTCTTGACGCTGCTCAAACCCCTCGTCAACGACTGCCTGCAAATCATCGACGCTGTAGAGATACACCGAATCAATGTCACTCACTTCTGGCTCAATGTCTCGAGGTACAGCCAAATCCACCATAAACATGGGTTTTTGACGCCTGACTTTTTGGGCGCGCTCAACCATGCCCTTACCAAGAATCGGAATTGGAGCTCCGGTGGATACAATGACGATATCGGCGTGCTGTATACGCTCGGCCAGTGAATCCAGCGGCCACGCAAGACCATCGATCGACGCAGCTAAGGTTTCAGCATTGGCAAGCGTCCTGTTCACCACATCAATCCCTCGGACACCCTGTCCATTTAGATGCTCAGCGACCAGCTGAATGGTTTCACCTGCACCCACTAACACCACCTGACAGGACGAAAGATCCGAGAAAATCCGACTGGCTAAATTCACAGANGCATAAGCAACCGATACTGGATTGCGACCAATCGCAGTCTCATTACGAACACGTTTGGCAATTGACAGGACTTTTGAAAACGCTTGTTCGAGCTCAGTTCCGCATGTCGATGCGTCTCGCGCTGAACGGATCGCGTCTTTAAATTGACCGAGAATTTGTGGTTCACCGAGAACTAGTGAATCAAGACCCGAAGCAACCCGCATCATATGCTGTGCAGCTTTCTGGTTCTTAAACGCATAAATGTGCGGCGCTAGCGCATCGGACTCGACGGCATGGAAGCCAGCAAGCCAATCCACGATATTGGGATCATCGTCACCGTCAATTGCCAGAAATAGCTCAGTTCGATTACAAGTGGACAAAATGGCGCCTTCTCGAACATTGGGAAATTCCTGGGTCAGTTGAGCAAGCGCTTCAGGCAGGCGGGTCACATCAAATGCGACCTGCTCACGCAGTTCCACTGGCGCCGTGGTATGGTTAAGCCCAAGAGTTAGAAGAGCCATTTAGAAACAGATGAAACCCAAATTAAAACAGTGGTCGGATTGTAGCAGAGCTTGCGCGCTCTTGGTCTGTCTCACGCTTGCCGGATGCCAACCACCAGGAACGTTGATCACTGAAGCACCGGATTCTGAATCAACCAGCACCGCNGTTGTTGAACCCAAGCGAGCAATTCAAACACCTGCCGGACTGATCTTACTTGCAGAAGCAGAACTTGCCCTCGGCAATACCGACGCTGCGCTGAACCTGTATCTCAAAGCCTCGCAGCAAAGCATGAATACCGAAGTGTCCGAGCGAGCAGCGTTCTTGGCAAGACAAGTCGGAACTGATCAACAGATCGAAGAGGCACTCGAACGCTGGAGTCTGGTGGATCCAAAATCACGCGGAGCCCTCGAGGCTTCGCTTATTTTTTCGGCCGAAAAGAGTCGTCTGGAGATTCTCGAAACATCGCTGACGCGGCTACTCACATTGGAACCTGAATATCGTGCGCATTGGTTTGCAAGTTTTTGGGCTGGCCTACCAGCGGATCAACAAAATGACTTTTTGAATGTACTCACGCGCGTTGCAAATCAATTCAATAACGGCTCTCTGGCAATGGTNGTGTCTGAAGCAAAGAATCGGATGGACGAACCATCAGGTACTGACTGGTTAGACTTNTGGTTAGCCGCTAATGAGCCGTCTGCGAATGTCGTGTTGTTCAGAGCACGTCTGGAACTTCCAGATCGGGACGCAGCGATTCAGTTTGTCGACCAATTTCCTGATGTCGCGAGTGATNTGAACATCCGCGCGCAACTTGCGCGCTGGCATGGTCTTGAAGGGAACGATGAACAAGCGCTTCGGTTACTCAGTGGGGTGATCGATGACGACCCAAGCCGTTATCAGGATCTACTGACGCTTGGTCTTCTTGAAATGCAGACCGATAACTACGATGCTGCTGAATCTCGACTCAAATCGCTACTCGCATCAGAACAATATCGCTCGAATGCCTACTATCACCTGGGCGAAGTTGCTGTGCAGAAAGAACAAATCGATCTGGCGATCGATCGGTTTTTGCGAGTCGAACGCGGCGCACTCGTGATCGAAGCGAGGAAGCAACTCGCCAACCTTGCGGTTCAGAAAAACAACCCCGAGCAGGCTCAGCGCTGGTTCGCAGAAGCTCGACTGTTATTTCCTGACTTCAAGCACCAGTTGTACTTAGCTGAAGCGCAATTCCAGACCGCGAATTATATGGCGAGTAGCGCGATCCCCGTGTTAACAGAAGCGCTATCGAAAGAACCCGAGAGTGTTGAAATACTATATACCCGTGCACTGGCATTCGAACAACTCGGCAATATTGATGGTGCCGAAACCGACCTTCGAAAGATTCTCGATCTCAAACCAAATGATCCCGATGCGATGAATGCGCTCGGGTATACCTTGGCTGATCGAACCGATCGATATCAGGAAGCATTTGTTTTGATTGAGAAAGCGCTCGAACAAAAGCCAGAGTCGGCAGCCATTCTCGATTCCATGGGCTGGGTATTACTGAAGCTCGGTCGGCTCGACGAGGCAGTACCCCACTTTGAAAAAGCGTGGGAGCGGAGCAAAGATCACGAAATTGCCGCTCACTATGGTGAACTCCTATGGCTTCTCGGTCGACAACAAGATGCGCGTGAAATTTGGGATCTGGGCTATGAATCCAACCCAGAAAGTGACAAGATTCGCGACACAATACAACGGTTAACGAATTCGTGAAGCATTTCATTGTCACTTTATTGGTAGGCCTGTCGTTGACAGGCTGCTCATTGATGCCCTGGTCATCGGATGATGATTCAGAGGTTTTGACGTTTTTACCTGCCGATCAACTCAATCAATGGGATTTGACAGCAAAGTTCTCAGTTTCGACGAAAGAGGGTACAGAATCGGGAAGCATTCGCTGGATATTGAATCCAGACGAGGAACGGTTGGATGTTTTGTCGCCAACCGGTTCAGTTGTTGCCCAACTCACGATGACAGAGTCCGAAGCTCGACTGAAAACCGACGATCGTGAAACCGTTGCCAAGGATGCAGAGACGTTATTTCGGGAAGTCATGGATCTTTCCCTGCCAGTGGCCGCGCTTCGATACTGGGTCCGAGGTCTTGATGCACCGGACCTCCCACTCGAGTCAGTCGAAAAAGATGGTGAAGGCCGGATTACAGTTTTGACCCAAGATGGATGGCAACTGGCCTACAACGGAAACGTCTCGATCGAGTCCGGATCACATCGTTTTGAGGTGCCACGCAGACTGACAGCGACTCGGGGTGATATTGAAATTCGCTGGGCCAGTACGGAATGGCAGGCAATCACTCAGTAGTCCAACCCTCGGCAATCCTCGAAGGTGGCTTTCAAGCCGCAGCACCAGCGAAGATCAATCGCTTTCTACACATTGTTGGTCAACGTGATGATGGCTATCACTTACTGGAAACAGGCTTTCAGTTCGTCGACTGGTGCGACTCGATTCATTATCGCATCACTCAAATACCTGGCGTACAAATCCTCAGCGACCCCATGGCGCTGGGTACCGAGAATTTGGTTTACAAGGCAGCCTCCGCACTGCTTGAGGGCACTCAGTATGGTGTTGAGATTCTGATTGAAAAAAATCTGCCTTCGGGTGGTGGTCTCGGTGGTGGCTCCTCAGACGCGGCCACAACATTGGTGGCACTCAATCAAATGTTTGCATTGGGTCATACCGATGAGCAGTTGCAAACGCTCGGGTTAACACTCGGTGCCGATGTTCCTGTGTTTATTTTTGGTCAGAGTTGTTTCGCATCAGGAGTTGGTGACCAGTTTGAGCAAATGCATTGGCCTGGTAGACAGGTTTTAATCGCAAATCCTGGTGTTCATGTATCGACCCAAGGAATTTTCCAGAACCCAAAGTTGACAAGAGATACCCCCTCTTGCAGAATCCGCGCCTCGCAGTTGGATACAACCCACAACGATTGCGAAATGCTTGTTCGTAAGATTTACCCGGCAATCGATCGGCTCATCAATCGAATGCAAGCATTTGGAGAGCCGAGAATGACTGGAACAGGCGGATGCGTGTTCGTGGTCGATCCGGTCGATAGTGACTCAGCCAACGAAGTCGTAGGGCATTTGGCTGAGGTGAAAGTTAGCCTCCTGAGCAATCGATCAATGTTGTATACTTGCGGCGCTAACGCGTAACTGGGGTGTGGCCAAGTGGTTAAGGCAGCGGGTTTTGATCCCGCCATTCGTAGGTTCGAATCCTACCACCCCAGCCATTTTGAAACCGCTCGACGCTCAAGGAGTCACCNGTGGCCCAACTGATGTTGTTCTCCGGTAATGCCACACCAGAGTTATCTCAAAAAGTTTCCGATTATTTGTCTGTTCCGATAGGTAACGCCAGCATTGGCCGTTTTTCTGACGGCGAAATTGCTGTCGAAATTGTTGAAAACGTGCGTGGCGAGGACGTGTTCGTCTTGCAGTCGACCTGCGCACCGACGAATGACAACTTGATGGAAATGGTTGTGATGTGTGATGCNTTACGTCGCGCATCCGCATCTCGAATTACCGCAGTTGTTCCCTATTTCGGATATGCCCGCCAGGATCGGCGGCCGCGGTCTGCACGTGTCCCGATCACGGCGAAAGTGGTCGCTGACATCATGGTTGGTGTCGGCATCGATCGCGTCCTGACTGTTGATCTGCACGCAGATCAAATCCAGGGGTTTTTTGATGTGGCCGTCGATAANATCTANGCCACCCCNGTAATGCTGAACGATATCCAGCGAAATCAACCAAAAGACGCGGTTGTTGTGTCCCCAGATATCGGAGGCGTCGTTCGTGCCAGAGCAATGGCGAAGCAGATGGATAGCGATCTTGCGATTATCGACAAACGTCGTCCGGCTGCAAACCAGGCTGAAGTCATGAATATTATTGGTGAAGTCAGTGGCCGCACCTGTCTGATCGTTGACGACATTGTTGATACTGCAAGCACGCTGTGTAATGCCGCTAAAGCGCTCAAAGAACAGGGTGCGAAAGCAGTGGTTGCGTACTGTACGCACCCTGTCCTATCAGGACGCGCTCTTGACAATTTAAAANATAGTGCGCTTGACGAATTGGTAGTTACTGATAGTATCCCGGTCCCCGTTGCAATCATGGAAACCGGACGAGTTCGCATTATCACCATTGCGGAGCTACTTGGCGAGGCGGTACGCCGCGTCAGCAATGAAGAATCCATCAGTGCGATGTTTCGCTAACTGAAGGTCAAAGAACGTTTTACTGGTCGAAGTAAAACGGAGACATTGAAGGAGAATGAAATGTCTGATTATCGCTTGTCCGCGCAATCGCGCGAAGAAGCAGGGAAAG
>PAFS01000074.1 GCA_002705325.1 Gammaproteobacteria bacterium
TGAGGCATTTTTTCGAGGTTCACCGGTGCTTCGCCCCACATCTCATTACATGATTTGGTGTCGCTTTTTGGGGACTTCCTTAGTCCTCGTAACCTCGTGACTTCCATCGCTGCTAATCCCCATAATGTTTTGTAGTGGGGTAGATGTTTACTTATTCGATACAGTACCTTGTTGACTCCATCTTGGATTATTTTGACTATGGATTCTCCATTACCATTCTGTCCGTGATCGTATGGGGATGGTTGTTGTAGCTCGATTTTGTTGACGTCTAGATATTTGGATATGGCCTCTGTTACAAATTGAGCATCCATAACGACTACTCTGAGTGTATGTCCTGCCCTTAGGTACTGGCGGTGTAAGTATCTTATATGATCGACAAGGTTAGATGTGGACTGTAGCAAGATTGTGAAAACTTTACCAGAACCTACATCTACTGCATGAATTGCTTTGGAATGTTTCCCGAGGTCTTTCTCAGTGTAGTCTGCAATATCTATAGCACATCTCGATCCCGGAGGGTATACAGTTGTTGATTTTTTCGGTAAACCCTTCCTCTGCAACGTCGCATGTTTGCAGGCTTCACATGAGGAATCGAAATATTTCCTTAAAGTTGCTATTGACAGCGCCGATGGCCATCCCTCTAGAGATGTAGACATTCGAATCATATCATCAAGCGTAGGATGTCCTAGAGCCTCATGCCAATACTTCGTCAATTCATATAAAGATCCGAGCTTCACTGTGAAATACGTGGTGTTCAGCACTATCTTCTGTACTCCCTGAAGCTGATGTACATTCTTCTTGTGAGTACTGCGTCGTGAATTTTCGGTGATGATTGTTCTGGCTGTGTCTTCACGAATTGGATATACCCCATTGACTCTCTCGATCACTATGCTGTCAGTGCTTATGTCGGAATCGATCGTATTAGTTAGGTCAATTCCTAGCTTAGAGTCGCCCTTAGCTATGAACATTTTTGAACCTTTAAGAACTATAATATGTTGATTAGTAATCACTTCTGCCGGTAGCAACCCGTCAGATGGGTGATGTAGCACTGCAGCTCTCACTCCACCGAAGCTACCCTCTTTGTTGACTGTACTAACTCGATCATCGGCTACTCTAATACTTAGCTGTGAGACTTTCTCCGTTCCTGTATCCAGTAGGTTCTCGTGCGGCACTGTAACAACATTGCATCCAGTATCCACCAAAAATCTAGTCCTGTTCCTACGAGGTGTAGGTGTGTCATGATTGATGGTACGAACTGATTTTGCGTAGCCCACCTGTTCCTCATGCTGAAGCGTAGCACGAGCGGCTCTGTTGGCTGCCCTCCTCTTTTCTCTGGCTTTTCGGAGGGAAATCCGTTTTTCCTCTGTCGATTCCACAGCCGCCACTCTCGCCAGTAGGTTTTGGAACTCAGACATCGATGGGATGTCTCCAGTCTGTACTGATGGAATTTGCGGAGGAGAAAGTGTGGGGTTGTCCATAATTTCAGTGTGGAGTACCTGTCGCGGTGTTCCATTTGTGACTTTGAGTCTCTCATGAAATTCAGTGATAATGAAAGCCTGTTCAAACTGCTTTACCACCTCGAGGGTATTACTAAACAGGTCGTCTGGGCAAATGTCCCGGTGCATAATATCTGAATTCCGTGATAACATCTCGCGAATGGTTTCCGGCATCCTAGATATGATAGCCTTTTTGTCCGGCATGTCCAACACATCCTCCTCCTTGTTGAAGTCTTGCAGTACCATCCTTGTTCTAGCACAGAAGTCGAGCGCATCCTTCGTTGATACTCTTCCGGTGCGCTCCCAGTTGGGGATCACTTCGTCGAACGAGTGGAGAATCCTCGCCTTCCTGTGTCCCAATTGATGTGATACTTTGTCCAGGCATGTGTAAAGGAGCTTATTCCAATCTAGTATAGAAATCGGAGGCTGGCCCCATCTGTCCGCTACCTTNGTCCATCTCGGCTCAGACCACTTGTAGGCTGCTATAATCTGCGCAGGAATTTGTACTTCATCTCGGTCAAGAATCTGGGCCATNCCNGTNAGATCTANNCNTGGNTGNGTGAANATGAAAAAAATCAAATTACAATTCATACCACGTGGNAACTGATGNACNGTACTCTGGACGATATTCTTGGCCTCGNTCATCCGGGAGGCGTTATCGAAACATGTTCTGCTGATTTTCACACGTTCAGTAAACTGTGCCTGTACATAGGACGACTCCATGTGAGAAATATCTGANTCCTTTGAGGCTGGCGATAATTTCCAATCGTGCATGGTGTCCTTTGCAAAGATGGATCCGCCCACACTTGGTCTCGGATGATGTACCTGATGAGTCCGCTCAGCTTGGAGACGCTGCTGCAAAGCCGTAATGAGTTGTGTGCTCTCCTCTGCCTCTTTGATATCTTCCAGTTGAGCTTCTCGAAGCGCTCTGTTTTCCTTCTGGAGTCTTTGAATAGTGTCCATCGGATCCTCATCCTTGATGTGGTACTCAAAATTGTATCCTAGTGGCGCAATTTCTGGTGTGACAGGGGCGACCCCGGATCCTCCGTGCGGCCGTCCTTGGATTTCATCCTGTCTCGGCGACACGTGGGGAGGTTCTGAATGTAGATCCTCCATATTGCTTGCGTAGAAATCTACTTATGTTAAGTACGCTCTTGGTTACTAATTGATTAAGTAGATTACTTAAAGCAATAGTGACAGTATGACCCGACACCACTGCTGGGGTCATCTGCATGGTGANGGCATCCCGACCTGGGGAAGCCTAACACCAAAGATCACTCTACTACTCTAAGTCTACTCTCCAGTTACATTCCTATGACATTCTATCACATTACCATATAGTATAGCAATGTCATCAACATATATCACCTCGTTCCATATAATAAGACAATATCAGTAACATACTCCCTAAAGAAAGTGATCTGTTGTATTCTCTTTCTTTCCCTTTGAATATGATATTGTTGAATCAGTTACCANCGACATCTGTCCATTAATGAATTTCCTCAAATGTTGATGNGTGGGTGCTGGAACAAGTTTACTCAACATATCTGAAGGGATGTCAGACGTCTTCATATAATGAAAATCTATATCACCATTGTCATAAGCTTCATTGATCAAACTCAGGCGAATCATGATGTGTTTTGACTTGACAGAAGCACCTTTGTCACCCACAATTGAATTTATAAAGGGCATGTTGTCCATATATATCATTGTAGGGTGTTGTTGAGGAAATCCAAGTTCTTTGAAAAAATAACGTATTGGAATGATTCTTCGCACTAAGAGGTGACAACCTATCCCTTCCGCGCTCATGGAAGAATCTGCACATATGGTGTGACGACTACACATGGTTAATATACTACCTGTATTTGATGCCATATGGATTGTAGCCCCAGTNATGGATTTGTAGTTCTCACCATCTGGTGCATACGATGTATCCACTGTACCGACCATAGTAATCCCTTGTTTGCCACCTAGTACTAACTTAACGTCATCGTTACGTTGAATTTTTGCAAGATAACGAATGATGTAGTCTACATGTTTCATATCCAGTGCAGTTGGCTTGGTGTTTTTCCTCGCTTTGAGTTTATATGCGAACATTAATTCTGGGAGAGTATGGGTGATCCATACTAGTTCACCGATCTTTCTNTGGTATAAAGCTCTATCTTTGTCCGGTAATACCGTTGCATTCAGTAGTGTATCTTCCTTCGACATATGAGGGGGTATGGGTGACAGAACACTGTTGGGAAGCTCGTCTAGNGGAATGGTTTTCCAGTCAGGTAGGTGATAGTTGAGGCAATTATGAATACTTCCCTCCTGTTTAAGTGTAATTGTCCTATTGTTGCGATCTCTAGNCACCTCAATNCCCAGTACTGTTTCAAGTTCATGTTGTATGGTAATATCCGGATATCGTGTAGAAATTTCGCTGATAATCCAAGTTTTGAGTGTGNGAGACGATGCAAATATAGTGAAGTCATCAACCGCGTGGGCGATGATAACTGTTCCTCTCTCGTCGTGTTTGTAGTATACCCGTTTGTCATAATGAGACTGAGAAAATTCCAGACCNTCTATAAACATNTGTTTCACATCCATGTTGAAGAATGTCATTGCTAGTGGATGCCCATATATGTAACACGTTGGTTTCATGANGTAAGGCATNTCNTCATCTGTTAGCCCAGGAGGTCGGCGAGTGAAATAGGACATATCCTCATGCTTGTGNTTNGAGATNTGGGATGGATACCTCTTGTTGACTTGTGTGGTTAGAAATGCTTCCGCTACGTCTATCTTACAGATNTCCCAATCTGCTGATGCTGCCATCGCTAGTAGTATCTTCAATGTGTCCATGTGTACCATATCTGAAAATGTGTCAATGCCATGTTCGTTTTTCCATTTGTTTCCAAGTACCACCATACGACATTTAAATTTAGAAAAATTCATTCCTTCGTATTTCTTTGAGAATAGTGGCATAAGTTGAAGGATGAGCTCAGGGGGTATATTGTGAATGTCTAGATTTTCCGGAACTTCCGTTGCCCCCCGTCGTTTGAAAGCATCTAGTTCTCTGTATAGTGCTGCGAGGTAACCGTGAGCCTCACTATCACTTCTAGCTTTGCGTATTGTTGATGGGGGTGGTTGGTCTAGTACATCGATACGATTGCTGATGGCTTCCGACTCGGATGCAGTACTGTGGACCCAGCTTTCGTCTGTTACATCGGTACGGTTTGCTCTGTTTTCAACATCCTTCCATCTGGTTGTTGGGTGATCATAAACCTCCCGGCATGGGATGTACTCAAACTCCAATTCTCTAGATGGTAGGCTATCGTATATGTCGGTATCATAGGTTTTGTAAAATAATGTCCTTGAATTTTTACCTTTTTTGAAATTATTGCATCGTACTATGTCAACTATGCGGAAATTTCCTCCTCCGTTTTCTAAAGAAGACGTATCCATATAGTTGTAACCAATCTTGTCGAAATACTTACGTGATCGTTTATCTACATCTGGTAATCTTATCTGTGTATATGACATCTCCAGTTGATCTAGATCCGATGGTACTCCCTCAACTGTTCCTTCTTCGTTTGCTGTACTAGCTGGTAGTTTGCTTCGATCATCCTTTTTCTGTCTCTGATTTACCTTATGATATACTGGATCGTAGAATAGGTCTTCATCAGCCTCCAGCACATCAGTTCCATAATTCTTTTGTACTCCGAACTCATACTTATATGGTCCTAATACTGTGAACGTACGGCGAATCACTACACGTTTACTCCGAACATTGTACAATAATAGTCCTCCTTTAACGTTGGGGGCCAATCCAACCGCATATGCTGGAAAACTTCTTCCCCCTAATTTGGTTTGCTTCTCCAGGGGAATGTGTCCTAGCACACGTGAACCAAATGGAACATGAGGCATTTTTTCGAGGTTCACCGGTGCTTCACCCCACATCTCATTACATGATTTTGTGTCACTTTTTGGGGACTTCCTTAGTCCTCGTAACCTCGTGACCTCCATCGCTGCTAATCCCCATAATGATTTGTAGTGGGGTAGATGTTTACTTATTCGATACAGTACCTTGTTGACTCCATCTTGGATTATTTTGACTATGGATTCTCCATTACCATTCTGTCCGTGATCGTATGGGGATGGTTGTTGTAGCTCGATTTTGTTGACGTCTAGATATTTGGATATGGCCTCTGTTACAAATTGAGCATCCATAACGACTACTCTGAGTGTATGTCCTGCCCTTAGGTACTGGCGGTGTAAGTATCTTATATGATCGACAAGGTTAGATGTGGACTGTANCAAGATTGTGAAAACTTTACCAGAACCTACATCTACTGCATGAATTGCTTTGGAATGTTTCCCGAGGTCTTTCTCNGTGTAGTCTGCAATATCTATAGCACATCTCGATCCCGGAGGGTATACAGTTGTTGATTTTTTCGGTAAACCCTTCCTCTGCAACGTCGCATGTTTGCAGGCTTCACATGAGGAATCGAAATATTTCCTTAAAGTTGCTATTGACAGCGCCGATGGCCATCCCTCTAGAGATGTAGACATTCGAATCATATCATCAAGCGTAGGATGTCCTAGAGCCTCATGCCAATACTTCGTCAATTCATANAANGATCCGAGCTTCACTGTGAAATACGTNGTGTTCAGCACTATCTTCTGTACTCCCTGAAGCTGATGTACATTCTTCTTGTGAGTACTGCGTCGTGAATTTTCGGTGATGATTGTTCTGGCTGTGTCTTCACGAATTGGATATACCCCATTGACTCTCTCGATCACTATGCTGTCAGTGCTTATGTCGGAATCGATCGTATTAGTTAGGTCAATTCCTAGCTTAGAGTCGCCCTTAGCTATGAACATTTTTGAACCTTTAAGAACTATAATATGTTGATTAGTAATCACTTCTGCCGGTAGCAACCCGTCAGATGGGTGATGTAGCACTGCAGCTCTCACTCCACCGAAGCTACCCTCTTTNTTGACTGTACTAACTCGATCATCGGCTACTCTAATACTTAGCTGTGAGACTTTCTCCGTTCCTGTATCCAGTAGGTTCTCGTGCGGCACTGTAACAACATTGCATCCAGTATCCACCAAAAATCTAGTCCTGTTCCTACGAGGTGTAGGTGTGTCATGATTGATGGTACGAACTGATTTTGCGTAGCCCACCTGTTCCTCATGCTGAAGCGTAGCACGAGCGGCTCTGTTGGCTGCCCTCCGTTTTTCTCTGGCTTTTCGGATGGAAATTCGTTTTTCCTCTGTCGATTCCACAGCCGCCACTCTCGCCAGTAGGTTTTGGAACTCAGACATCGATGGGATGTCTCCAGTCTGTACTGATGGAATTTGCGGAGGAGAAAGTGTGGGGTTGTCCATAATTTCAGTGTGGAGTACCTGTCGCGGTGTTCCATTTGNGACTTTGAGTCTCTCATGAAATTCGGTGATAATGAAAGCCTGTTCAAACTGCTTTACCACCTCGAGGNTATTACTAAACANGTCGTCNGGGCAAATNTCNCGGTGCATAATATCTGAATTCCGTGATANCATNTCGCGAATGGTTTCCGGCATCCTAGATATGATAGCCTTTTTGTCCGGCATGTCCAACACNTCCTCCTCNTTGTTGAAGTCTTGCAGTACCATCCTTGTTCTAGCACAGAAGTCGAGCGCNTCCTTCGTTGATACTCTTCCGGTGCGCTCCCAGTTGGGGATCACTTCNTCGAACGAGTGNAGNATCCTCGCNTTCCTNTGTCCNANTTGATGNGATACNTTGTCCANNCATNTGTANAGNANCTTATTCCAATCNAGNATNGANATCNGNGGCTGGCCCCATNTGTCCGCTACCTTCGTCCATCTCGGCTCAGACCACTTGTAGGCTGCTNTAATCTGCGCAGGAATTTGTACTTCATCTCGGTCAAGAATCTGGGCCATNCCNGTGAGATCTANNCNTGGNTGNGTGAATATGAAAAANATNAANTTGCAATTCATACCACGTGGGAACTGATGAACTGTACTNTNTACGATATCCTTGGCCTCGTTCATCNNGGAGGCNTTATCGAAANNTGTCCTNCTGATTTTTANACGCTCNNTNAACTGTGCNTGTACNTAGGANGANTCCATGTTNGAAATNTCNGAATCCTTCGAGGCTGGCGATAATTTCCATTCATGCATTGTGTCCTTTCCNAATATGGTCCCGCCNACACTTGGTCNCGGNTGATGTACCTGAGAAGTNGTNTCAGGTNTAACATCAAGGATNTTNTNCCGAAGTTGATTNGTCCGNTCGNCNTGGAGACNCTGCTGCAANGCCTTNATGATCTGTGTACTTTCTTCNGCCTCTTTGATATCNTCCATTTGNGCNTCGCGGAGNGCTCTGTTTTCCNCCTCGAGTCTNTGAATAGTGTCCATCNGATNCTCNTGCCCTGANGTGGTACTCATCTGTNCTCGTGTTCCGTGAATCTCCTCGAAGTTGCATCCTAGTNGCNCNATGTCTGGTNTNACAGGGGCGACAGCGGNCCCTCCGTGCGGCCGTCCTTGGATTTCATCCTGTCTCGGCGACACGTGGGGAGGTATCTGTTTCTGAATAAAGATCCTCCATATTGCTTGCGTAGAAATCTACTTATGTTAAGTACGCTCTTGGTTACTAAT
>PAFS01000004.1 GCA_002705325.1 Gammaproteobacteria bacterium
CGATTAGGCGCACATCTATTATTTCTCGGCCAGATTCAAACACCACATCTTGTGACTTGTTGATTGTGTAATCAAAAGGCACTCGTGCATGGATATCAACGGCAACAGATACAATTTCGAGTATCGGAGCTCCGATCGACATCCGAGTACCAACGGACGCAAGTTGTTTGATCACGACTGAATCAAAAGGTGCTTTAACTTCACATTTGGATACCCGAAGCTCTGCTTCTTCTAATGCGACCCGTCTGGCATCGACTCCAATTCGTGCCTGTTGAAGCTCAGTTTCCCGAGTATCTTTTAATTCCTCACTTGCAATATTTGTCTTTGCTAATTTCGCGATCCGCGCCGACTGTCGCCCACTGAATTTTAACTGTACTTCGGCTTGTCTCAGCTCTTGAATCGCTAGCTCATGACGTAAGCGGGTGTCGCGGCAATCCAGTCGAATGAGTGTCTTTCCACGAGGGACTCGATCACCTGGACGGGCATTAATCGCAGTAATTTCGGCGGATATTCCCGATGACAGAAGACTCGTTTCCAGAGGCTCCGCACTGGCTGGAAACACAATGGTCATAGGTTTTTGAAGCTCAGATACCGGTGCAACGGTGACAAATAAATCAGCAGCGACAGCGGTGTTCAAGAAGCATAGCGCAACGACTGCGAGGAATTTGGGCTGTTTCATCGAAGCGTCTCGGTAGCAGTGTTGCCACATACTATGGGGAACGACGGACTCGATTCCAACTCGCTCCATCGAATCGATAATCGAGGCGATCATGTAAGCGCGACGATCGACCCTGCCAGAATTCAATACGCGTCGCTCGGACAGCATATCCGCCCCAATGCTGCGGTCGTGGTACCGCATCTGGATACTCAGCCTCTAAATCACTCAATTTCGCTGTCAATACATCATGAGATTCGATGATTTGCGATTGTTGGCTTGCCCAAGCACCCAGTCGGGATCCTTTAGGACGCTCTTGAAAATAGGCGTCATTTTCGTCGTCTGTTAGCTTTTCAACTGAACCTTCGACTCGTACCTGACGTTCAAGTTGGTCCCACCAGAACACCAACGCCGCTGAGGGTGACGCGAGAAGTTGCTCACCCTTATGACTCAAATAATTCGTGTAAAACTTAAAATCGCGCCCTTCATATCCTTTCAGAAGCACAATACGTGCGTGCGGATTTCCCATGTCATCAACCGTGGCCAAAGTCATCGCGTTCGGCTCGAGCTGCGTTGTCTTTTTGGCGTCACTCAACCACGCTTCGAACAATACAATTGGATCCTCCCCAGCGTCGTCTTCAAGTAACTGACCCACCTGATAATCTCTACGCAGTTGTTTTAAATCACGACTCATCAAATAACTCCAACACCTGACTGATACGTTCAACACGACACACTTCGATACCGCTCACTGGCTGCTTGGGCGCATTCGCGGACGGCACGATAGCCCTCTGAAATCCATGTTTTGCTGCCTCACGAATTCGCTCCTGACCGGATGCAACTGGCCGGACTTCCCCGGATAACCCGACTTCGCCAAAAATGACCCAGTCCTTGGAGATTGTTTTGCCACGAAAACTCGACACACAGGCTAACAGTAATCCGAGGTCAGCTCCCGTTTCTGTGACCTTGACACCACCTACCGCGTTGACGAATACATCTTGATCGCCCAATTGGACATGGCCATGACGATGCAAAATGGCCAGCAACATTGCAAGGCGCTGCCCGTCAAGACCGACAGCAACCCGCTTCGGAGAACCACCCAAACTACTGTCAACAAGCGCCTGGACTTCGACCAATAGAGGCCGAGTACCCTCCCACGTACAAATCACCGAAGAACCCGGGGCCACATTTTCTGGTCGACTTAAAAAGATTGCAGATGGATTTTTCACTTCGCGTAGACCGGTTTCAGTCATTGCAAAAACACCCAGCTCACCCACTGAGCCGAAGCGGTTTTTGTGAGCACGTAGTGTCCTAAATCGCCCACCACTGTCTCCCTCAAGCAGAAGCGACGCATCAATGATGTGCTCGAGTACTTTCGGACCAGCCAATGCGCCTTCTTTGGTAACGTGACCAACCAAGAGAACGATGACTCCCGTTGCTTTAGCAAGACGCGTTAACTGCGCCGCGGACTCTCGAACCTGACCGACACTACCGGGTGCACCAGAGAGCGATTCAACTTGCATGACTTGGACCGAATCAGCGACGACTAGAGCCGGTTTGACCTGTTCGACCATTGCGGCAATGGCTTCCACTCGAGTTTCGGATACGCATTCAAGATGCTCACCACTCAACCCCAAACGTTTTGCGCGCAATGCAATCTGTTCTAACGATTCTTCCCCTGTGACATAGAGACATGGCTTTTGCGCTGACAGTAGCGTCGTGACTTGCAGCAATAGCGTACTTTTTCCGGCGCCGGGAGCTCCACCCAGTAAAATCACAGACCCTGGAACAAAACCTCCCCCAAGGACTCTGTCAAACTCAGAGTACCCCGAGCCAAGTCGAGAAAGCCGCTCTGGCTTAATAGCAGACAATTTTGAACGCTCAGGAATGGCTCCTGCATACCCACCGGGACGACCCTTGGCAGGCTCAGGCACCTGAACTGATTCAACGAGCGTATTCCATGCCTGACATCCGAGGCACTGGCCAACCCATTGCGATGAGGTTGCGCCGCATTCTTGGCATTGGTAGATGGATTTAACTTTGGCCACACTGGTCTCCTGTTCGGTACAGGATAGACCAGATTTCAGCCGACAGCGCGTTCTGAGCGACTTGGTTTCAAATGTTTGAACTTGCGCTGGGTTCGACCAGCCAGCTGGACACTCTCACCGAGTACCTCAAGTACAATTTGGCAGACCAACCGATTGGTAAAGCCTGCCATTGTTGCACTCGAAGAATCCAACACCAGGTCAATCGTTCGGTGGCACGCTCGTGCCAATGGAGAGCCTGTTGGTGCGATCGCGATTAAACGCGCACTCCGTTCATCGGCAAGCGTTGCTGACTGTACCATTGGCGCAGTCTCTCCGTTCGTACAAAGAAATAAGAAGAGATCATCTGATGAAGCCGTATTTGCCGTTAATTCTTGGATCACCGCATCAGTATGAACAACAACGGCGATAGGGGCTCCGATAAAGAGCTCTTGAGCTCCTCGAGCCAACCCTGATGTCGGACCCAACCCGTAAATCAGTAATCGTCTGCAATCCAGGATTTCGCCAACAACTCCAAGGAGATCTTGTTCGGGTAATCGTGTTCGTGCACGGTTAATGCGGGACATGGCAGTCTCAAACATTTTATCGGCCAATTGTAGACTGGAGTCATTATCGTCGAGACCACGAACCTGAAAGCTCGCCGGATTCGCCAATGTCTGAGCCAACCTCAACTTAAAATCAGGAAACCCACGACACCCGAGTGACCGGCAGAATCGATTCACGGTGGGCTCAGATACCCCCGCTGCCACAGCCAGACGAGCGATACTCAGATGCACGGAATGCTCGGGATCGGCGAGAATAGTCTCAGCGACAGCCCGCTCAGATCTACTGAGATTCGAAAGCGATGCGCGAACTTGATCAATCATTGTGTCGCTCCTTTGTAATTCTTCACATATTATTGAGCACACTCATTGCCGAACTCCGTTCGACTTATTAGGAGAATAAACAATGTTCAATCGTAGGACAATCTTATTCGGGATTTTCATGTATCTCAGCGGCCTGACCGCCCATGCTAATGGCTTAACAGATCTGAAAAATCAACCATTTGAAATTAAGGGTCCGGCGGTGGTGAACTTCTGGGCCACGTGGTGTGCACCCTGTATTAAGGAGCTACCTGATCTCGAAATACTTGGTCAAAAATTAGGCTCTGAGGCGACTGTGTATCTGGTTAATTTTGGAGAAACCACCAAAACGATTGACACTTTCAAAGCGAAAAAACCTGAGCTGTTTGGGGAGCACACTATACTTCTGAAAGATGCCAAGATGTCCGGACTCAAAGCCTATGGACTTCGCGGCGTTCCAACAACTGTTCTCATTAACGCATCGGGTGAAACAGTCGAGAGTATCCAAGGAATGAAAGATTGGGGTGACGAGGAAATCATCACCGAAATTAGAGCGAAGATCTTGCCGTAATCGCTTGCTCTAACTCATCAAAACTTGGGAATTGTGACAACACAATTGGCTCCATGCCCGGGTGATTGACGACGTAAAGTGGGACACCGACACGACCAAATGCATTTAAATATTCAGTGATTAACGGATCATAACGCGTCCAATCACCGGTCATTCGAATGATTCCATTGTCATTAAACAATTGATCAACCGCTTCGGTATTCAACAATCGTTTTTCGGTGACTTTACACGTAATACACCAGTCAGCTGTCATGTTAATAAAAACAGATTGCCCAGCATTGAGACGTGCCTGCAACGCTGCTGATGCGTAGGGTTCAGCTTCAACATCGAGCGTTGTTTGCTCTGAGGAAGCAGGTGTCACCTGTGACACACCCGGGATCGCTATCAAAGACGTGATCACGATCAAAATACCAAGTATGTTCGAGATCCTACCCTCTCCTTTGGTCAACCAAATACCAAACATGAACAGCAGTAATCCGCTGAGGATCAATATGAGAACGTCAAAAGACGTCTGACGAACCAGAACCCACAATAACCAAATCGCAGTCGCCAAAATTGGGAAAGCCAAAAATTGCTTCAACCGAATCATCCAATGACCTGGACGTGGTAGTCGATTCGCTAATTGTGGACGAATCGCAAATGCGAGCATTGGGAGAGCAAGGCCAAGACCCAACGTCGAAAATACGATAAGGGTAACCCACCATGGTTGTGTCAATGTGTAGCCCATCGCCACACCCATGAACGGGGCGGTACAGGGAGTTGCAACAACAACAGCCAATACCCCAGTGAAGAACTCGGCGCGACCGGAATGGCCTTCTGTCAGATGTTGCCCGACACCTGACAGTGCCATACCAAACTCAACCCATCCATAAAGCCACAGACCCAAAATGACAAAGACATAAACTAAGAGACCAACAAACCAAGGTGTTTGTAATTGAAAGCCCCAACCAATTTGTGCTCCGCCGGCTTTCAAGCCAACCATAATCGAAGCAAGCACCAACATTGTGGCCAAAATACCTGCGGTATAGAGCCAAGCTCCTTGTTGAACATCACGCCGTTCTTTTGTCGCTTTACCTGCAATTGATAATGCTTTGATCGAAAGCACCGGGAAAACACATGGCATTAAATTCAGAATCAAGCCACCAGCCAACGCCATGATCAACACAACACCCAATGATAAATTCTGCTTGTCTATCACGGGGACGGCGAGCGAGCGATCCAATGGCAATCGAATCCCACCTGATTCAACACCAATGACCCAGTGACCCGCAGCATAATCCGATGGATTCAACACGCGGTCGAAAGTCACCAACACACCATCCCCAAGTGGTTCAACGCGCTCGATGAGCCCAAGAACCTCACCAGAACCCTCGGGCATCACGTCCTGAATCGCAACTTCAGTCAATCCAGAGATCCAAACTGATTGGGATCCAGCAAAGTTGACGCTGGCTGGGAAATCGGTGGGCACGGCAGCACGCGCTGCATCAATTTGTTGCCCAAACCTAGAGCGGCGCACATCCAACTGAGACGAGACAACGGGTAACGAAATGCTGACCTCTTGACTCTCAGGAATACAAATATCACGACACACCAACCAGCGCGCTTCTCCACTGAGAGACCATTGATCTGACGCTGTTAAAGGAACTGTAATCTGAAATGGGTGAAGCACTACGTCGGTGTATCCATAAGTCAGCAAACTCACATCGCCACCAAAGGGCTTTGTTTTTGCAACAGGGAATTGAAGCTCAGGGTCATACGATTGTTGGCCATCACTCAATTCAATCGATGGCGGAAGACCAGTAGAACCGGCATTTTTCCAATAGGTATTCCAACCCTTTGTAATTTCAAGCGATAGTCCGAACCAGAGGGTGTCTCCGGGGATAACTGACTCAACCGGCGCGATCAACCGCGCAGTGACCTGATTGGCCTGGGTGAATCCAGACAGCACGACAAATAAGGAAAGAACGCAGACTTTTAAAATCCATTTCATATAATGAGATTAGCGGATTGACTTCGGTAAAAAACTGTATTTTTATACAGTAATGAAAACAAATCTTTTACGTCCATTATTTGACGCCGGAAAGCTATGGCAAGGGAATACAGAAACCACTATCGAAGTCACCGATACTGGATTTCCAGAGCTCAATGCTCAGCTCTGTAGTCAAGGCTGGCCTGCACATATGCTGATTGAATTTCTAACGGATGATTGTTTCTCAGCTCCGATTCAATGTGCTTTAGCAACATGGCGATCACAGCAAGATGCTCGCTGGATTGCCTTCGTCAATCCGCCTTTAACACCATGCACTGAACGGCTAATGCAAGAAGGAATCGACACCGAAAAAGTCGACATCATGCATGTCGCTAATGATCAGCTTGCTTGGTGCTTAGAGCAAATCACACTGGCAGAATCCACACGCAGTGTGATTGCATGGGAAACTGAAACACTTACCTCAACACAACTTCGGCGGCTACAACTCGCTTGCCAACGAGGACACACACAACTATTTCTCATCCGACAGCCCGCACACCGACATCAAGCCTCGCCTGCACCTGTCCGCGCAAAGATTGATCCATCGGTTACTGGTTTTGAAATCACAATATTTAAGCAACCAGGGACAAATGCCAGGCCACCTGTTGTCATTCCCTCTGAGCTCTCTTGGGTTCGTAAACCAAATCCAGCTCAGCGCGTCACTTGTGTCAAACATGACTCATCAGGGCTTCACTGATGGTGATTTATGCATATCTTAAATTTCCAAACCTACTTTTGGACGCGCAAGGAGTCTCTCATCACAATGAATGTGTCGCCATTCATCAACAAGGTCACATCATGCAATGCTCTGAACTTGCATTAGCAGCAGGCGTTATTCCCGGCATGACACTGAGTATGGCGATGACCCTCTGCCCAAAGTTACTCACCAAAGCGTATCAAGCAGACGCAGAACGTCGTTTATTGCATCGATTGGCCCTTTGGGCATATCAATACTCACACCAAGTCGCAATTTGGAATAAGGGTCTCTGTATTGAGGTTTCAAAAAGTAAATCTCTATTCGGCGACCTGACAGAGCTGACACAAACTCTGAAAAATGCAGCCGCATCGCGAAGTTTCCAAATTCAACTTGCCTTTGGGTATACCCCTGAAATGGCAGCTCTCTTCGTACAAGAGGGATTACGACCGAAAGAAAATGCATTTCACAAAACACTGAGTCGTATTGCGATTGATGCTGCAACGATTCCACGCGAACAAATCAAACGACTTAAAAATATGGGCTTTCGAACGATTGGCGATTACTTCAGTGCACCATCTCGAGCTCGGCAAGCACGTATTCATCAAGACACATTTTTGTATTTCGATGCAATCGCCGGAAGACACCAAACACCACTGTCATGGTTTTCGCCACCACCTGTCTTTGATCAATCCATTGAATTTTTACGCGGGCTTGAATCAATCGATATGCTGAAATTTCCGATCAATCGTTTGACTCAAGATGCAGCTCATTGGTTAAAACAACGTCTATGCGCAACCGGTCAACTACGATGGGAAATCACTCTTGAAAACCGCAACAGCCACCATTTAAAAATCTCACTCAACCATCCTGTGAATTCAGTCGCGGGAATTGCAGACCCTTCTTGGCTACAACTTGAGAAATTCTTTCCCGAATCACCAATGACAAGTATTCGTCTAATCATTCAGCAAGTGCATCAAGCAAGCCCGCAAAAACGTGATCTATTTATTCAAATTCATGATACAGATCGATCGCAGTTGCTCGATCGGCTCACTGCTCGTCTTGGTAAAGAGTGCATCAAGACACCCCGTCGACTTCAAGATCCACGACCTGAGTACGCCAATCAGCTCGATAATAAAAATAACAATACATACCCTCTTCCCAACCTACCCCCTCGACCAATCTGGTTACTCAATCCACCTGAGTCGCTTGGGTCGTCACCAGAAAAAGCAGGACATATATTACTTCAAGGCCCAGAACGCATTGAGTCTGGCTGGTGGGATTTCGAACCTGCTTGTCGACGCTATTGGGTCTGCCTATTCCAACACACGCGAATCAGTTGGATCTTTCAGGATCAGCACTCAAAAAGTTGGTGGCTTGCAGGTTGGTTCACTTAAGTCTTACCACAACCTGCTAAACTCTTGGTCTGGTTTTTAAGGATCATTGCGTGGATCTCAATCGATTCAATCCGCGACAGCGCGAAGCGATTACTCATGTTGGGTCACCACTTCTCGTACTTGCAGGTGCAGGTAGCGGAAAGACTAGCGTCATCACACATAAGATCGCATGGCTCATCCAAGAAGCTGGAATACCGGCGAGACACATCACTGCTGTCACTTTCACAAATAAAGCGTCACGAGAGATGCGCGAGCGTATCAGTCATATTGCGCCCAGGAATCAAATTCGTGGGCTCACAGTCTCAACATTCCATACATTTGGGCTGAATTTGCTCAGACGAGAGATTGGACATGCTGGACTCAAATCTGGCTTTTCAATCATCGACGCTGAGGATGCTAAATCTATTCTTGCTGATTTACTGAAACGTGAGTCGATCGAAGATCGCGATCTTGTTTCCACTGTTCAGCATACGATTTCTCACTGGAAAAATGATGGGCTATCACCTGAGAAAACCCGTACCCAGGCGAGTGACTCACAGTCTGTCTTAGCTGCCAATGCATATGTTGAATACGACCGGTATTTAAAGGCATGCAATGCTGTCGATCTCGATGATTTGATTTTAAGACCGATCGAACTATTCCGCGCTAAGCCAGATCTTCTGGCCAAATGGCAATCTAAGATCCGTTATTTTTTAGTCGACGAGTATCAGGACACTAATGGTATCCAATACGAACTGGTCAAGCTCCTGACCCAAACGTCTGGCGCACTCACAATTGTCGGTGACGACGATCAGTCAATTTATGCATGGCGTGGAGCCCGTCCTGAAAACCTCAACGAACTGAGCGTTGACTTTCCAACACTTAAAGTGATTAAGCTCGAACAAAATTATCGCTCGACCCGGGCCATTCTAGAGACGGCGAATACCCTGATTGCAAATAACCCGCACATTTTTGAAAAAACGCTCTGGGGCGACAAGGGGTTTGGTGATCGTATCGAAATCCTTCCGACAAAGACGGACGAAGATGAGGCCGAAAGAATTGCTTCGATGATTTTGCAGCGTCGTCTGAATCAAAAAAAACAATTTTCTGACTTCGCGGTACTCTATCGAAGTAATCATCAAGCGCGTATCCTCGAATTTAAATTACAGCACTTTAAAATCCCCTATAAATTAGGTGGTGGGACGAGCTTTTTCGCACGTTCGGAAATTCGGGATCTGATGTCGTATCTCCGCATTCTCATCAATCCAGACGATGACAATGCGCTATTACGAATCGTTAATGTGCCACGCCGTCGGATCGGTCCAACAACACTTGAGGTCCTTGGCCGATACTCCCATGAACGACGGCAGCCGTTGTATTCGTGTATCCCTGAAGTAGGGCTCACGTCTCGGTTAGACCCAGAGGCTGCAAGACGTCTTACGCAATTCCATACGCTGATTGAAACAGCTCGACGCGATCTTTTAGTCGGTCAGGGAATGCAGGCAATCGACGAGCTATTGCAAAGTATCAATTATCGGGGTTGGTTGTCTGATCAAAGTTCTTCAGAGCCAACGGCCGAGCGCCGTTGGGGAAATGTCATACAACTTCTCGAGGCACTGAGGAGAGATCTCAAAGGCGATCCCAATGAGATGGATGATAAGGATGAAATCGATTCAGACGATACCGCCATTGAAGTCGCCATTCGAAAGCTCGTACTTCGCGACATTCTTGAACATGAAGAGGAAGAAGATGACAGTGATCGAGTACAGCTCGCGACTCTCCACTCAGCGAAAGGCTTAGAATTCCCCGAAGTATTCCTCATGGGAGTCGAGGAGGACCTCCTACCACATAAAAACTCGATTGAAGCTGACACCATCGAAGAAGAACGACGCCTGATGTATGTTGGTGTCACTCGGGCGAAGCAAGTCCTGACCCTGACCTACGCAAAGCGGAGGAAACAGTTTGGTGAGTTCATTGAGACAACACCGAGCCGATTTTTGGGTGAGTTGCCTGACGAACATATTCATTGGCATGGTAAAGACGAAGCAGACCCTGAAGTAGCAAGACAAAAAGGTCAGGACACGTTAAGCGCGCTACATGCGATGTTAAAAGGCGAATCTGTATGAATCTTTATCGGCCCATTGTGGTGGGATTGAGTGGTCAGATGCTTTCTGCCTCAGAAGTCTTTTGGCTCCATGAGTTACGTCCCTATGGCGTTATCCTATTTTCGAGAAATATTGAAAATCAAACGCAGTTAAAAGCACTGTGCGCATCGATTCGCGAGGTCTTGGGTAACGACGTCGTGATTATCGTTGACCAAGAAGGCGGCCGAGTTCAACGTCTCAAGAATCCAAACTGGCCAGTTCTCCCCTCCGCGCTCGATATCGGAAAATACTGGCGTCGACATCAGTTTGCCGGACTCGAAGCTGCCAATAGTCTTGGTCAAGTCATTGGCTCTCAACTTGCTGAAGTCGGTATCACGCATGCTGCAGCACCTGTCCTCGATTTACACATCAACGGTGCCGATCCTGTGATCGGTGACCGCTCTTTCGGAACCACGCCAGCCGAAGTGATCCCCCTAGCAACAGCCTTTATTGATGGGTTAAGTCGATGCGGTGTCAGCGCGATTGTGAAGCACATTCCTGGCATGGGCCGTGTTCAATCAGATAGCCACGACGAATTACCGGTGATTTCGACGTCCACCAATGAACTCTCCCGGTCTGACTGGATCCCTTTTCAAGTCATATCAGGGACCCGCTGGGCAATGACCGCTCATGTCGTGATTCCTGAGTGGGACGCCTTACCGATCACGACATCCACCAAAGCCATGCAATATATCCGCGAGACTTTTGGTGATTGGTTGATCATCTCAGACTGTCTGACCATGAGTGCAATTGCCGGAACGATCACCGAGCGAGTCCGAAACACCCTCGATGCAGGCGTCGATCTTGCACTATTTTCAAATGGCTCGAACGAAGAACGCAGACTTGCCGTCGAAGCTTCCGGAGAACCACGGGTTAGCCGTGATGACCTTAACTCATTGACTCCATTGTCAAAAGCCCATGTTCAGCGGCTATTGACGAAGCTGAGCAAGGTGACTCGAAATCAAGATGCAATCGATCCAACTTGGGATCGATCATCGTGAGAGGCTTACAGACCGTCAACCATATATGCGACAGCGTCCGCGATTTCCTGATCTGAGCAATCAGCACACAATCCGCGGGCAGGCATCGCTTTATATCCATCGATCGCATGTTTGACGAGTGTCTCCATACCCTGATCCATGCGTGCCGCCCAGGCGCCCGCATCTCCAGTCTTCGGGGCGCCCGCAGCGCCGCTCGTATGACAAGCAGCACAAGCGCTGGTGTAGACCTGATCACCAGTTCGCGCGGCAGCTGCTACTGGAGCCTTACCTAAATTGTCGGAGCATGGATCACCCATGACACAAACAGATGCTGGATGCTTCAAACGCTCTAGAACGACATCTGCTTTTTCGTTCGCAGCAAATGCAGACAGTGCGATTAGGGAAGTGATCGCGGTGATTACCGTTTTCATTGATAGCCTCATGCCAGTTGGTTTGCTCGGAGCACACGATTATAGAGTGTGAGGGTTGAGAGTGCCACGGGTATTTTAAGGAGCTACCGTCCGCTGTGGACTCCTCGAATTACGTGTATGCTCCCGCCCTACATGCCCGTAGCTCAGCTGGATAGAGCGTTGCCCTCCGGAGGCAAAGGTCAGAGGTTCGAATCCTCTCGGGCGCGCCACTTTCAAGTAATTCTGTTAAAAGAACTGAATGGACTGAAACAGCCTTGTTTCATAAATCCAGTTCAGTATGCCAGTCACACATGTATCCCTGAGTGCCGTGATCAAAGCTATCGTCTATCTGCATCATAAGTTAAAACGGATTAAAAGTATCTATTGAGAAGGTTGTGTGTTCTACTCCGGCCGCTTTCATTAGATCTTTCTGGCTCAGTTTCTGACTTTCCTTTGA
>PAFS01000005.1 GCA_002705325.1 Gammaproteobacteria bacterium
CACGCCCCCCGCCGGGGGGGGCCGTGAAAAAAAAAAACGGCCTGCATGCATCTGATATGATGACAAGGAATGGGTCTGAGTGCGCTCAGAGCCGACAGCAGAAAGAGGGAGAAACGGTTTTGGAGTCAGACCAAGAACCAGAACAGCTCTTCTCTGCCTCCGTGTCGCTAAAACGGATATGTGAATGACGATGAAGTGCTCGGTCTATATGGGTAAAGGATATCCCCCGGGATCAGGGAAACGTTGTTAACAAAACAGGTGTGGGCTCAGTCAACGCGTGGTTTTGTGCCAAGCGAACTGAATTTTTAACAATGGATGCTCTGATTCGGGATTTCGTTTCCCCTTCTTCCCAACCTGCAGACCCGGCACGAAAGCCCGTGAAGTCACATCATCGGGGACTTGCTTGATCATTGCGAAAGATTCGAGCGTTTTACCATTCGCTGAAACCCTCGGCGACGAATTAGCGGTGACGTGTGTATTGGAAAAGCCACCAGCTAATACCAGCCCATCAGGAAAATATGATCTGGCAATTGGACAGATTCAATCAGTTGCCGGCGGTCTCGGTGCCTTCGACGTCGCCTTTACACAGTTCGCTACACTCATTGCAACTGGCCGCGGCGCAACACAATTTTCGGCACCCAAGGACACTGCATCATCATCCTGCGACATCGTGATTGATCTTGTTTCAGAGCAGTCGCTCCTCGCCGCAGAGGCAACGCGCGACGGCTATTTGAGAGCACCCAGTGCAGACGCGCTAAAGCTCGCTCAAATCGGAGCCCAAGCTAAGGGACTGGTCGGCACCTTCGAAAAGCCGCTGTACGTGAAATATGAAGGTTCAATTTGCGCGCACTCACGATCTCAAAAGATAGGTTGTACACGCTGCATTGATACCTGTGGTGCACAAGCTATTCAGACCAATGGTGACGGTGTCTATGTTGATCCTGACATGTGCGGAGGGTGTGGCGGTTGTGCATCCGTCTGTCCAACAGGCGCGATCGTCTACGATGACCCGCCTTTCGAATTTATGGTGCAACGTCTAAAGACACTCATCGGAACATTCCAAAGTCATGCACAAACATCACCACGGGTAATTTTCATCGACCGTCACTTCGGTCGTCATTTAATCGCAGAGTCCGCTCGCTTCAGCCAAGGGTTGCCCGCTGATGTGATCCCCTACGAAGTGGATAATGTAGAGCTGATTGGTCATGCAGAGTTACTTGCGGCACTCGCTGCCGGTGCAAGTGAAACGCTCATTCTTAAATCACCAAAAACAGCCAAGACAGCAATCGAAAATCAATCGGCATTAACACATCGGTTGTTAGGTGCGACAAGTGTCGATGCTCAGCGTGTCAAAGTCGTCGAGGCCAATGATATTGCCTCACTTGAAGAAGCCCTGTTTGGAACGCGAATGCCAGCACTTAAGCATGAAGAAGTCGCATTGCTTGGCGGTCGTCGCGACGTCGCCAAACGAGTCACAGCTGCATTTCTTGGGCACGATGGCGAGTCATCCAGTTCAATCGCTCTCGAGCCCGGTGACCCCTACGGCACGATCGAAGTCAACTCGGAAAAATGTACGTTATGCCTGGCTTGCGTTTCACAATGCCCAACCGGTGCCCTCAATGATCGCTCAGATCGCCCTGAAATCAACATCGTGGAAAATGCGTGTGTCCAGTGTGGTCTATGCGCCAACACGTGCCCTGAGCAAGCGATCACACTAAAGCCGCAGCTTAGCTTCGGACCACAAACGCTAGAACAAACTTCATTGCACGGTGAGGATCCATTTGAGTGTATCGAGTGCGGGCGTCCGTTCGGTGTAAAATCCACAATTGAGCGCATCATTGAGAAGCTCGAGGGCAACCATTGGATGTATACCGACTCGGACAACACCAAACTAGTGAAGATGTGTGACGACTGCCGCATTAGTGCACAGTACCACGATGCCAATGCACCTCTGCGCGGTCCCGATCGTCCAAGAGTCAGGACGACCGACGATTACCTCGACAGCTAGGGATTGAATTGGAGCGGTTTACCCAGATCAAGTGGCGTCAACGAGTGCACAAAAGCAACGATGTCGTTGATATCGTCCATTTGCAGGTCAATTGGCGCGATCGTGATCAACGCACGATTTTTTTCAATCCCAGATCCTTCGACCGAAATCAACGCCTTATGTGGCGACACAGCGTAAAACGTAGAAAACCGGATGTACCAGTCATCGAACGTACGCATTGCATGGAACGAGGGCGCGTTATCAATGCCTGCGTACTTGTCGGCACGATCAACTTTGTGACAGCGGCGACAGTGGTCACGCGACAACTCTCGGCCATGGTCAATATTTCCGACAATGACCATCTCAATCGGAGCAGCTTCATCGGCGGCCGTCGGAATCGCGATCTGCTGACCATCCAACTCAAAGGCAGCAATCGTTGCCCGACCCGGCTCACTGACAAGCCAATCAACAAACGCTCGATAATCAGAACTTTCGACGGCTCCGCCGGCGGCAGTAATGTAAACTGTCTCCCCAGAAACCAATTTCATTACTTCAGCTCCGGTTTCTGGCCGCACGGTCACCAATTGAATGTCGCCAGAAGACTCTACCGGATCAAACCGAATCCGAGTTTTCAGAGAGAATCTTGGAACCACATACTGAACCAGTTCCGACGGGATGACTGTTTCATGGGACAAACTCAATGCAAAAGCACTGTTAAGTCCCATTGCCAACGCAATGACGCAAGCAACTGTTATGTGTTTTATTGTTTTTCTAATCAATCGACACCACTTCGTACACTGAGACAGTCATTGGTATCATGACACAGGAGACAGCCATGAGCGAAGATAACTTTAATCTTTCAATGCGGAAGTTTTTAAAATCAGTCGGCGTCACTTCGCAGCAGAAGATAGAAGAAGCTATTCGCGCGATTGACGCCGGTTCGGGCTTAACAAGCATCGATTTGACAGTCACACTAACGTGCCACGAAATAGATCTTCGGCATGAGGTCAAAGGCACCGTAGAGCTTCCGTAACCATGTGATAGGACATTAAAGTGAGTGATCCCCAATTTAAAGATGCAGGCGTCATCGCAACCGACGGCGGCGGGCAAGGGCCAAAAAAAGAAGCTCAGCCACCACTTGAGGTTAAGGGCGTCAAGCATATCGTGGCTGTCGCCTCAGGCAAAGGCGGCGTTGGTAAGTCAACAGTTGCATCCAACCTTGCCGTCGCACTAGCGATGCGTGGGCTAAAAGTCGGTCTTCTGGATGCCGACGTTTATGGCCCAAGTCAGCCTAGGATGCTTGGTGTGAGTGGTCGACCATCAAGCCCAGACGGCCAGACCATTCTTCCGCTAAGAAATCATGGCGTCACAGTCATGTCGCTTGGATTGATGATGCCTGATGACGAAGCATTGATTTGGCGTGGGCCGATGCTGATGGGGGCACTGCAACAGATGCTGGGACAGGTACAGTGGGGACAGCTCGACGTACTGTTAGTCGACCTTCCACCAGGCACTGGCGATGTACAAATGACGTTAAGCCAAAAAGTGAATGTCACTGGCGCTGTGATTGTCTCAACACCACAAGATATTGCTCTCCTCGATGCCAAAAAAGGGATCGATATGTTCAAGCGTATGGACGTTCCCTTGCTTGGCTTTGTCGAAAATATGGCTTCATTTATTTGCGATGGTTGCGGCAAAGAACATCATCCGTTTGGGAATGGTGGGGCTAAAGCAGAAGCCGAGAAACAAGGGATGCCGTTCCTTGGCGAAATTCCGCTCGATTTGGCGATTCGAGTTGCCTCTGATGGCGGGGTTCCGATGGTTGTTGCCAAACCGTCAAGTCCTCAAGCAAAAGCATTCTTAGATATCGCTGATCAATTAATCGAAAGCGAGATATTAAATTGATCTTTGGGAATGTGATTACCGATCCAACCTTCCCACCCTTATTGAGCGGTGAAAAGGTCTCAAAAAGCGTGGACCCCTTCACTAAAGCAGTCAGTGCTTCAATGATGGGTTGCGAACCAGGAGTCGTTTTCTACGCAGAAGACCAAGACACGTTAAACGCAGCGATTACACTTGCGCCTGAAATTGCTTTGAAAGAGGGTGTATCGGTTGTCCATGCCTTGATGTTATCGCTCGCTGATAGTTTGGGTGCGCTTGGGCCACCGGAGCTCGCTGTGCATTTTGTGTGGCCGTGCCACTTCAAAGTAAACGCCGCACGCTGCGGGGGTATTCGGTTCAAAGCCTCAACGACAGAGCCCGATACCATCCCAGACTGGTTAGTTGTTGGTCTAACATTACCCTTTGTGAGGCCCGAATCGATTGAGCCAGGCTCAGACCCCTCACAAACTTGGTTGCACGAAGAAGGATGTATTGAATTGACTGTTCCACAAGTGATCGAAAGCTGGTCACGGCATTCGTTGGTCTGGCTGAACTCATTCGAAGACACAGGCTATCGGGGACTACAAGATCATTGGCGAGCAAAGTGCGACTCGATCGGATCAGAGGTCACCCATCCAAACCAGGGTACATTTGTGGGCACTGACGAGAACGGAAGTTTACTTCTCAAATGTGACGGAATGACAAGTATTCACCGCTTGATTGATGAGATGGCACCGTGAAATTAGCGCGAACGATTCGCCTCGACGAATCCGATGATAACGTTTTTGAGAATCCTGCAAGTGCCGGAGAATGGGCAATTAGCGGGGGCTTTGAATTTTCGGATTGGAGCGAAGACGATCTCACTGGTAAGGCTCGCCAAGCATTTTCAAATGGCTGGTTATCACTTGAGTCTTTTGGTAGGGCAACTTTTATCGCAGTCGCGCCAATCACTGAAGCAGAATACGAAGCGCTGACACAGACGCTCGCTCAATACTTCGTAGATCACTACGGCGCGCCTGACATCGAAGCCGCCATACCAGTTGCAAAAGACGAGCTTGATCATATACGAAGTATGTGCGAAGACCATGAAGACAACACGCTGTTAATGGTTAGCCGCTCGTTGAACGAATCAGGGATTCATGAATCCTATCGATTCAACAGTCCACAGGGTGCTTCACTTGAAACATTTGCTGTTCACGGATCTGTGGACTGAGAAGGTCGCAAAAACTCTGCGTAAGGGATGTATCGAACCACCGTACCAGGTTCGATCAACTCCTCCTCAAACCCGATCTCAACGAGCCCATCTGACCAACTGATACTCGAAATTCGACCCGAGCCCTCAGATGGGAACACATCAACACGGCCGGCTGCGTTGAGACGCGCTCGTAGGTATTCAGACCGGCCACGCCGTTTCTTCTTCTTAAAATCAGCAACGACTTCATAGCCTCGAGGATCTCGCCAAATACCCCCAGCCAAAACCTCCATTGCGGGTCGCCCGAACACCATCGTGCAAACCCAGGCTGCGACAGGGTTTCCAGGAAGACCAATCACAGGTGTCTCTTTCCAAACCCCAAGCGCCAATGGACGACCTGGCTTCAAAGCAATTCGCCAACTGGTGAGCTGGCCCTCCGTTTTCAAAATTGCGGAAATGTGGTCTTCATCTCCGGCTGACGCACCACCAGAAGTGATGATCAGATCACAGGACTCAGCGCCTTGATTCAATGTCTCCCGAACCGTATCACGTGAGTCCTCTACAAGACCCAAATCGATCGCCTCAAATCCAAGATCACGCACCATCGATAGGAGCATGAGACGATTAGCGTCGTAAATTTGCCAATAGTCAGCTGACTCCCCGGGCTTTCTCAACTCATCACCAGTCGATAATATGCCAACGCGGAGACGTGAAAATACCTCAACCTCAGCAACCCCAGCCGACGCGAGCAACGAAAGATCAGCTGCAGTGAGACGTCTCCCGCGCTTGAATATCGGCGTGCCAACAATCACATCTTCGCCCGCTTCACGGGTGTTGGACCATTGCTTTAACGGTCCGTTAAATGCAATACGCTCTGGCTCAATCGTGCAATCTTCCTCTAATACAATGGTGTCCACACCGTCAGGCAAAATCGCACCGGTCAAAATCCGGACTGCTTGACCTTTTTCCACACAGCCCGCAAAAGGAACACCAGCTGCTGCCCGCCCATTACATAGTTGTATAATTTGTGGGCCCTCTGGAATTGGGCCAGCAAACCCATATCCATCAACCGCTGAATTAGATCCCGGTGGATTTGACCTGACTGCTCCAACATCGCTAGATAGGATGCGATCTGAAGCGGTTTCAACTGGAATTTGGTGACCTGAGCTCACAACCGTCGATAATGCATCTTTGAGAAGTCTTTTGGCCTCATCGACAGGCGTCCAGTCAACGCCTGGTGGCAAAGCGAAACAGTCATTTCGAAGCGGTGGTGGTTGAATTTCAGTCATGTACATATTTCCAAATAAAATCGGCAATCGACGGTATATCGTTGAGATTGAACACCGGTATATCAAGTCCGCTGACCTCATAATCAGAGGCCACGGCAACAATCGATGAGTCCTCTTCTGCCAACACACTTGTCTGACGCTCTGCTCGACGTACCTCAAGTTTTGGAATTGGAGTCTTCTTAAATCCCTCAACCAAAACAAGATCGCAGGGCGCCATGCGACTTAATAATTCATCCAATTCAAACTCAGGCCGACTCCGATATTCGTGCATCAAAGCAAATCTCGATCCTCCAGCTAACATCACCTCCTGGGCCCCTGCTATACGATGCCGATAGCTGTCAGTTCCAGACCGATCGACATCAACGTTGTGATGCGTATGTTTGACCATCGATACCGTCAATCCGCGGGCCGTCACTTCAGAGACTAATCGTTCTGTCAGTGTCGTTTTTCCAGAATTTTTCCAACCAACAACACCAAATACCGGAGTATTCATCATTGCTCCCTCTGTTGCGCAATGACAAGGTCTTCAGGCGTATTGACATTAAAAAATGGATCACGCGAGCCTGGTGCATGGGCAAATTGAACCTCAGTCCCTCCGACTGAATCAGTCCAAATCACGATCTTGCGAATACCACTCTGCAATGCGCGATACAGATCGCTCTCAAGCGATACGTGCCAAAGACCAAAGGTTGGATGACGCATCCATTTCGACTTCTCATCATCAAAGCTTGATGCGAGAACGACTGGAGCCTGACTTTCCAGCGCTTTCCCAATGGCCCGAGCGACAAAATCAGTGGGAAAGAATGGTGTATCGGCTGCAACCGAAGCGACCCAATGAAACTGATGCTCCCGAGCGTATTCAAGCGCAGCAAGTACCCCTGCCAGTGGACCTAGATACCCGGTCAGCGAATCAGCAATACAAGGGAGCCCAAATGAGGCAAAACGCTCGACATCACCGTTGACGTTCAACACAGTCTTATCAACCTGTGGGTGGAAACGTTCTAAGACTTCGTCAAGAATTGTTTGCTGTCCAAGTCGCAATAATCCCTTATCAGAACCACCCATCCGAGTGGCAAGACCACCCGCGAGCACGACTCCCAAAATTCCATCACTCATCAACAGCGCTCTTGCGACGGTGTTTTTTATCTTCTTCTGGCACTGAGTCTGGATCCGTATCGAAGACCAAACGTTCTTCACCACTCAAACAAATGAATTTTCGACCGCGCATTCGGCCGATTAACGTTAGGCCCACTTGCTTCGCAATGTCGACGCCCCATGCCGTGAATCCAGACCGACTGACGAGAACCGGGATCTCCATCAACGCTGTTTTGATCACCATTTCAGACGTCAACCGGCCCGTGGTGTACATGATTTTATCGTCAGGCGCCACCGCCTCGAGGTGCATCCAGCCTGAGATCTTATCGACCGCGTTATGGCGACCCACATCTTCCATATACACCAGAGGCTTGTCCTGTTCGCAGAGAATCGTGCCGTGAATTGCACCGGTTTCAAGATACAGGCTTGGGGTTCGATTGATTAAGTGACTGAGGCGATAAATCCATGATGTATGGACAGGAGTTGCTGCTAACTTAACTTGATCGACCCCTTCCATCATGTCTCCAAAGACCGTGCCGACCGCACACCCTGATGTTCGGGTTTTTTTGCTCAACTTTTCTTCGTAGTTCGACTGGCGCTCGGTGCGTACAACAACCACTTCCAATTCTTCGTCGTACTCGACAACTTCAATCACATCATCAGACTTCAACATTCCCTGATTTTTTAAAAATCCAACTGCGAGGTACTCGGGATAATCGCCTATGGTCATTGCAGTCACGATTTCTTGGGCGTTAAGGTATATGGTGAGTGGACGTTCTTCGATCACAGATGTTTCAGTGGACTGACCATATTGGTCGACTCCCTGGATCAGACGCGATAATCGGGGGTCGTTTGGATTGGGCCGGATCCGATAGGATTCAATGTGGTCTAGTGTTGGCATAGGGTAACTCTATTCTATTAATCGACCTGACTGGGGTTTATTCTACTGCACTTCAAGCATTCCAGCAGTAAAACAAATTTGAGTCAGCACCGATGAGATTCCCAACCAATACCCTAGCAATTGCAAATCTGTACGTCCTGTTGGGCGCTGCCAACCTACTCTTCCTCGAGAACCACCCTCGATCCTCTTAGACAATATTTCTGCAATGTATGTGACAGGAAATCATTATGCATAAACTATTTACCGGGCTTTGCGTTACCCTACTATCAATCCAGAGTGTGGCGATGGACAAAGATCATTATAAGAGCCATCACCATCGGTCCAACTCGTTTGTCACCGTCGAAGTCGAGGGGTTAGTCCTATCGAATTTCCGAGCCCGTTCGAGCATTGGGCAAATGAAGAATTCAAGTGCTTATGGTGAAATTCAATCAAACACCACCGATCGGCTGATTCAAGCATCGAGCTCGGTTGCCGCTGTTGTCGAAGTCCACGAACACATTAATGACAACGGCATCATGCGCATGCGCAAAGTCGAAGGTGGGCTCGCTCTCGAGGCAAATCAGTCAATGATTATGAAGCCAGGCGGATATCATATTATGCTCATCAGCCTCCACAAACCTTTGAAGGCTGGTGACACGATGGATTTATCACTCAAATTTGAATCCGGAAAATTAATCGGGCTATCGATCCCCGTCGTGTCAGTCAAAAAAATGCATCATTGACGGGCGAACTCGTCTCCTGATTACTCACCCTCATTGCATTTTCCAAGATATAGAGAGGGTCGTTTGTGTGCCGTTTAGCAATCCTTTTCGTTTTCACAATCGCGAGCTCGATTGCGCAGGCAGACTGAGTCATGGTGTTTGCGGCCGCTAGCCTCAAAAATGCATTGGATGGGATTGGTGCATCTTCTGAACAAACAGAGTCACAACCCGTTGCCTTTAATTTTGCCGGATCCTCACAACTGGCTCGTCAAGTCATCGCTGACATCTTAATCACCGCCAATACCCTTTGGACGGACGAGGTTGAAAAAGCAAGATCAATTCCACCGAATGGCTGATTTGACGTGACGAGTAACCAACTAGTGATTGCTTCGAATCAAAGGCAGAGACCTCAAATCTATCACGGCAAATTCCTAGCGCCCTAGAGAGGTATAAATCAAGGATCTGACTGAGGTGTCGGCATATACATGACGTATCGGTTGGCCATGTACTGCGTTTGCAATGTTTGATTCCGCTCGATGCGAATTAACAAGAACAATAAGGCGCTTAACGAAAACATCACGAGGCAAACCAGCGTCAATACCGCATTTCGTTGCATCTGTTGATCAGAGATGGCAATAGCAAGCTGGTAGTCAGCCATTGCAGACGCTTGCTGATCTGATCCACGGGCCATCGACAGGGCACGATCAGACACTTGCTCGGCAAACCACTGCACGTGTAGCAATGGGTATTCGATTAAAAATCGATCAACACGCTCACGTGCTTGACCAGCTACCGCCGCGTTGGTCGGGAAAAACGCTGGTTTCAACGAAGCTTCCATCACGTGATCAAAAAATAACGTTGCAAACGACAGGTCAGGGATACCCGGCTGCAGACTCAGCCGTTGATGTGTGTGCTCAATAAGCCGAGCAACTTTCTCACGACGGTCCTCATCTTTTGCGACACCCCGAGACGCGAGTAAAGACTCGAGAAGCGCCGATCCTGATTGAATCGCTTTTTGTTCTTTTTCAGTTAAATCGACTTTAGCAAGATCGACCGGAATGACCACTTGAGGCCAAAGAATTTGACCTTGTAAAAGACGATCCGAAAATTGCTCGAATTCTGTGATTTGAGGCGCGTTAAATCCGGTATTTGCTTTGTGGGTTGAAATGGTAGGAGCGTCAGAGACGACCACTAGGGCAGAAAAGTATGCCGTCCCTGTCAATCCGAGGATTGCAAGTAATGCGAAACAGATAAGGAAAAATCCACGAAAGAAATCCGCGAACCGATGAAATAATGCATCAGGCGAGATCAGTTTCTTGATGACGGAATCCCGTGCCATCTTAAATTACTGGGTCGAAGGGGTTACTTTCGCGCGTGATGCTGGTTTTTGTGTCGCTGTCGCGTCCATCGCAGCATCGCCAAATGCCAAAGCGCCCTCAGCCTTGGCTGCCGGCTTCTTACCACTCAGAGCAGTAATATCCAATTCGGACTCCGAGAACTTACAGTTACCATCGATGCGGGCTCCACGAGCAACTGACAATGATTGATAGTGGATGTCACATTCGATGATCGCTGTCTCTTCGAGAATCAATTCACAGGCTGTGATCGAACCACTAACTCGACCAGAGATTTTTACTTCGCGCCCAAATACGCGTCCCTTGACGACACCAGAGCTTCCAATCGTTAGATGGCCAGTCTGCACATCTCCTTCTACCATGCCATCCACATGGATATTACCTTCAGAAACCAAATTTCCTGAAACGACAAGGTTTGGCGC
>PAFS01000001.1 GCA_002705325.1 Gammaproteobacteria bacterium
GTTCTCACGCTGCTTCTCAAGCTTGTCCTTGGTGAACTTCCCATGAAGAAGGTTCAACGCCGAGATCCGCGCTCGACCCTCTTCGGTCTTTGCACCAGTGCTGCCCCCGCCATGGAGACGGCAGCGGCCATTCTTCTTGTTGGCAGGACGCTGGCACGCGGTGCCCCGACGTGTCTTCGCACCGCACCGCTGCCCCGGCCAGTCAGGCCCAAACCGCCATTCGATACCGATGGTCACATTGTCTTTTGTCAGCATGAATAACACCCCGCTTATGAGGTGTTATTATACCGCAAACCGAGCGGCGATTCGAGGTGGGTGAAACCGGCAACGCTGCGCCTTGGCGATCATGGTGACCGTTGCTTCCAGCCGTCCATCTCATCAATCACGCCGCTTTATCAGATGCGCCGGGTCGTCACCGATCTCAGCCATCTTCTCTTCAAGGGAAGCTGTCATTGCCGTCACCACTTCACGGTATCCCGGGTCGTGATAGACATTGAAGAGTTCGAGTGGGTCTTTCTCGCAGTCGAAAAGCTCCCACTCCTTGTCTTCGCCACCGGCATTGGTGCCCTCAAGATCGTAGCCTTCATTGTACCAATATATCAGCTTGAAACGCTGGTCACGGATCCCGTAATGCGCATAGGCATTGTGGTCGGGGTCCCGATGCATCCAGTAGCGATGATAGGCCAGTTCTTGCCAGTCGTCGGGAGTCCTGCCGAGAAAGAGTGGCCTGAGTGAGCGGCCCTGCATGTAGCTTGGGATGGTGAGTCCTGCGTAGTCGAGGAAGGTTGGGGCAAAATCGACGTTGCAACACATATTTTCGCATATCCCCTGTGCAGCAATCTCTTGTGGATATCGGATCAGGAAGGGCACCTGAAAGCTTTCCTCATACATGAAGCGTTTGTCGAACCACCCGTGCTCACCGAGGAAAAAGCCCTGGTCAGAGGTGTAGATGACGATGGTATTGTCCGCTAGACCGGCCTCTTCGAGATAGTCAAGGAGGCGACCAACGCTTTCATCCACCGAATGGATCGTGCGCAGATAGCGTTTCAGATAGCGTTGATATTTGAAGCGGCTCAATTCCTCCTCGGTCTCGAATGTGAAGACCTCACCAGTGTCCTTGTCAATAAGCCTCAACCTGGACACATCCTCTGGATTGGGTATTTTCCGGTCAGTGCTATCCGGTCTGGTGCGTTCGCCAACCTCGCCCCCTCCCTCGGGCTGAACCAGCCCAAGATCGGCGTATTTCATGTCGTCTCTAATCCGCATTTTGGCCTCGCTGGCGGCCTTCGCGCGGTTCGTGTAATCGTCATTGAAGGTTGCAGGGATGAAAATATCATTCTGATAGAGGTCGCGGTTTTTCGGATGCGGTTCCCATTCACGATGGGGCGCTTTGTGATGGCACATCAGAAAAAAGGGCCTTTTCGTATCACGATTCTTGAGCCAGTCGAGGCTCTTATCGGTGATAATATCGGTGCAGTAGCCAGGCACCTCGATCTCCTCGCCCATCTCAATCATGTAGGGGTCGAAATACTCTCCCTGACCCGGCAGCACCGACCAAAAATCGAACCCCGTCGGCTGGTGCGCCCTGCCTTCGCCGAGATGCCATTTGCCGATGATCGCCGTCTGATAGCCACCGGCCTGCAGATGCTTCGCAACATTCGGCAGGCGGTTATTGATGCCGGTCTCCAGAGTATAGACACAATTCACATGGTTATAAGTTCCAGTGAGGATCGCCGCCCGGCTGGGCGTACAGATCGAATTGGTCACATAGCAATGGTTGAGGCGCATACCCTCTTGTCCGATCCGGTCGATATTCGGTGTTTGGTTCAGACCGTACCCATAGGCTGAAATTGCTTTGGCTGCATGATCATCAGACATGATGAACAAAATATTGGGCGTCACGATGGCCTCCATAAGTTTGCGTCTTGCAATACCATATTTTCCCATATAATATAAATTTATTCTTAAATATGGGAAACTATAATGAGCACTACTGCCCAAAGATTCGTTGCGATTATGGAAGCACTGAGCAATGTGAGCCAAGTCGGCTCAACCGCCAATGAAATCGTGCAGCGCGCGAATCTTACGTCCTCAACTGGATATCGGATGCTGGCAGAGTTGGAGGAGTTAGGGCTTGTGCACCGCATCGGTGATCGCAAGCTGGTGGCGAATTTCAATTTTGAAAGGCAGGTGCGCCACCCCGGTCTCGACCCCAAAGAATTGGCGTATTTATGCAAAAAGATCAGCCTTGAGTTGACCTCATCCTCGGAAATAGTGGTGCAGAGCGGACAAAATCTTTTCTGGCACATCGTCCAACAGCATGAAGACCAGGCGATTCGGCCTAGGGCCTACCCCGGTTTCACGCGTGGCAGCTACGAGTTGGATTCGTTGTCAAGGATGGCTCTGGCTCATTGCAACTTGGCTAAGATACGCAGGGAATGGGACACATCTTGTTTCTTCTCTACAGGCATGTCCCCTCGAGAACTCGACTGGGCTGAAGCCAAACGGATGATCACCGATGTTGATCCGTTGGGGGTCGAGTTTGACCTGTTGGGAAATGCGCAAGGTATTCGCAGGTTCTGCGCTGCGGTTCATGCACCAAGTGGCGAGCTCGCCTGTCTTTTAACTGTCGCAGAGGCCGCAACACCACTTCGAGACCAGAATGCCCATGTGGCAAAGATCACGAATTTACTTGTGGCAGCTAAGGCCCAAGTTGAGCAGGGAAGTCTGCCTAGAAGGCCTGTATTGCCGTACAGATAGACTTCAACACAAGAAAATGACTAAAGGAGGATAATATGAAATGTAAAATGATTTGCGCGCTTGCAGCCGCAACCTTCGTTGCCGTGCCTGCACTTGCGGCAGATATCGTTTTGTCGATCGGTGCACGAGGTTATGGGCCGGCCGTGGAACGTAATCTCGAGAGATTTGCCGCGGTGAACCCTGATATGGATGTTCAGTGGAACAAGGTATCGGATGTACCTGGTGAAACCCGCAAGTTGTACGTTACTGGTTTGATGGCAAAGAGTCCAACACCGGATATCTTCGCTGTCGACGTGATTTGGGCCGGGGAATTTGCCCAGCGGGGATGGCTGCAACCAATGAACGGCCTTCTTTCTGATGAAGTGATTGGCAATTTCAATTCATCATTGCTGACTGCCTCGACTGTGGATGGAAAAGTACACGCTTTGCCGCTTTACACTGATGGCATTCACTTCTTCTATCGTAGCGACCTTCTGGATAAATATAATCTCGACGTGCCTAAAACCTGGGAAGACGTGCTAGCCGCGTCGAAGACCATCGTCGAGGGTGAGGGTAATCCACAGCTTTACGGCTTTGTTTCAATGTGGGCCAAGATCGAAGGTCTGTTCATGAACTGGCTTGCTTTTACCAATGGTAATGGTGGTGGGTTTTACGACTCCAAAGGCAATGTCGCCGTGAATTCCGCAGCGAACATCGAGGCCACCCAATATATGGTGGATCTGCTCCACAAACACCAAATGGCTCCACAGTCTATTCTGAATTCGCGTCCAAACGATGCCCGCACACTCTTTCAGCAGGGCCGCGCGGTGTTCCTTATGGTGCAAGATTTTGTGCATGCTCCCCTCAGCGCCGATGACAGTCCGGTTGCAGGCAAGTTTGACTTCACCCGGGTGCCATATTTCGCCGGCAATGAGGACGCAAACACAACCACTATGGGTGGTTGGTTCCTCGGCATTAACCCGAATTCGAAGAACATGAAAGAGGCTGCCGAGTTCATCGAACATTTTACCGCTTACGAACAGCAGCTTGCTGCCGCGGTGGAAGACAAACGCGCACCGACCATTCCTGCAGTGTACGACAATGCGATGATGGATGATGCCAAGGTTCTTGCCAAGTTTGGCACTAACTACAATTTCGGCGTGGTGCGCCCTTCGGCTGACACAGGTAGTAACTATCCGAAGGTATCGGAAACGATGCAGCTTGCTATCACCAACGCACTGAACCAGACAATGTCAGTTGCCGATGCGCTGAATGCGGCGCAGGCTGATTTGGAAGTCATCCTGGCGGACTAACTGGCTTGATTAAACCAGTCAGTTGCCCTCGGACCCGCTGCAGGTCCAGGGGCAACTGGCAACCAAGATCATTCATTAACTTGATACAAGATCATGCAGTAAGATGACATTTTTCTCGAAATCCCTTGACCAGCGCAGGGAATTTACTGGGCTGGCATTCGTCACACCTACATTGGTGGTGATTTGTGCCATCCTCGTCTACCCAATCCTGCAGTCGATCCTGCTCAGTTTTGGTGACTCCAGCCTTGATGGATCGCAGCCCTTCGAGTTTGTTGGTCTCAAGCACTATCATTCTTTGTTTCAGGATGACCGCTTCTGGAACTCGCTTTGGGTGACGCTGGTATTCACCGCCATTTCGATTCCGCTTGAATTGGTCCTGGGGATTGGTCTTGCCCTGTTGATGAACGAGCATTTCGCTGGCAAGGGTCTGGCGAGGCTGGCAGTGTTGTTGCCATGGGCCCTGCCAACGGCGCTAAATGCATTGATGTGGCGTTGGATGTACAATACAGACTATGGCCTGTTTAACGCTGTGGCACTGGAAAGTGGCATGGTGAGCCGTCCGGTTAATTGGCTGGGAGATGAAACGCTGGCCATGACATCAATGGTGGTGGTTGCGGTCTGGAAGACATCATCTTTTATGGCACTGATTATCCTCGCCGGACTTCAATCGATCCCGCGCGAGCTTTTCGAGGCTGGCCGCATCGATGGCATGACGCGCTGGCAGGAATTTCGTGAGATAACCCTGCCGCTTATCAAGGGGGCTATTCTTGTTGCATTGATTTTGCGGTCGATGGACGCCTTACGCACCTTTGAGCTTCCGTTCAATCTTACAGATGGCGGACCGGTTACGGCCACCGAAAGCCTGTCGCTTTATGCCTACAAGGTTATCTTCGACTTCATTGAATTCAACTATGGCGCTGCGGTGGTCGTGGTTCAGTTTCTGGTGATCTTTATCATGAGCCTGATTTACATTATAAGCTTGCATAACAAGGACTGAATTGTTGCAGAGACAATCAAGACGAAGCCTGTATTTGCTTGTGATCCTATCGGCAACTGTCTCCTTTCTGCCGATTGTCTGGCTCATTTTGACATCGCTGAAAACCAGTTCCGGCATCTATGCGTGGCCGCCTCAATATCTTCCAGATCCATTTACGCTCGACAATTATATAAAGATCATCACCAACTCACCCGAGCTTTTGTTTTATGTGTTGAACAGTTTCATCGTTGGGGTTGGCTGTACGGCGGTCACACTGGCGTTTGGTGGCCTGACAGGCTTTGCGCTATCGCGCCTGCAGATGAAATGGGCGACGGGTCTTATGCTGTTCATTCTGGCAGTCTCAATGTTCCCACCGGTATCGCTGCTGCCGTCACTCTTCAGGAGCTTCCTGGAACTAGGACTGCTCAATACCTATTCGGGGTTGATCATTGCGCATACTGGGTTGTTTTTGCCTTTTTCGGTGTGGATGCTGGCAAGCTATTTCCGCACACTTCCGGTCGAAATCGAAGAAGCCGCAAGAATGGACGGTATGGGTTTTCTGCGTATTTTCCTGCATGTTGTGGTGCCATTGTCATGGCCTGGCTTCGTGGCCACCGGGTTGATTGTTTTCATTTTCTCCTGGAATGAATTCCCGCTGGCACTGGTCCTGATGACCGAAAACGCGATGCGCACTGCGCCTGTTGGGATTTCACTCTACCCGGGCGAGTATGCTTTCCCCTGGGAAACAGTCTCCACCGCGACAGTCATTGCGATTATCCCGGTTATATTGATAACCGCCGTCTTCCAAAAACAGATTGTAGGTGGCCTCACCTCAGGCACTGGAAAGTGAAAGCAGATATGAGTGAAGTTAAACTGCAGCGTCTAGCAAAGTCCTATGGCGGGTTCGCCGCTGTAAAGGAATTCGATCTGGAGATTGGCAAGGGTGAATTTCTGGTCCTGCTTGGTCCATCGGGATGTGGAAAGTCTACTACATTGAGGATGATTGCAGGCCTTGAAAGCATTACTTCAGGCGACCTTTTCATCAATGGTAAGCGCATGAACGATGTGGACCCCAAAGATCGCGGGGTAGCGATGGTGTTCCAGAACTATGCGCTTTACCCGCATAGAACGGTGTTTGACAACATGGCGATGGCGCTGAAATTGAAGCGTGTACCAGCGGCAGAAATTCGCAAGCGAGTCGAACAAACTGCCGAGATGCTCGGTCTTATGGAGTATCTGGAACGCAAACCTGCAGCCTTGTCGGGTGGCCAGCGGCAGCGGGTTGCCATTGGCCGCGCGATCGTCAGAACCCCGGTGGTGTTTCTCTTTGACGAACCTTTGTCGAACCTTGATGCCATGCTCAGGGTAAAAATGCGCATGGAATTGCAGGAGCTTCATGAAGGCCTCGGGGTAACCTCAGTCTATGTGACGCATGATCAAGTTGAAGCAATGACACTGGCCGATCGGATCGTCATCATGAATAATGGTGTTGTCGAACAGGTTGGCACCCCGCGCGAGGTTTATGATAGGCCGTTCAATGAATTCGTTGCTACCTTCATCGGCAGTCCGACAATGAATATTCTTGACTTCGAGTTGCTGGAAAATGTGCCGGACAGCAATTCGAAAAAGGGCTGCTGGGTTACGCCATGTGGTAGTCTTTCTTTTCCCAGCTTGCCAGTTGATACAGGAACAAGGCGGAAAGTCCGGGTGGGGATACGCCCGGAACATCTGGAAATACTGGCAAAGCGGAAACAGATGTCCGGTCACGAAATCCAAGCAAGAGTTCAGCTTGATGAGCTTCTTGGCGCCGATGCTCTCCTGGTCCTCGCCGTTGGTGATGCCCGCCTCACAGCGCGCGTATCTGGCATAGATCACCCAAAGCGTGGCGATCACGTAACGCTAAATCTTCCTCTAGCACAGCTTCATGTATTTGACGCCGAAACTGGAATGGCTATTTAAGCCGTATCTTAAGTTTTCTATCGCAAGCTGACAGAGATTATCTAAACTGCGTTCGGGAACATTTTATTCCCCCTTCCTCCCCCCATCCATCACCCGCCCGAGGTTCGAGCCGCAAGCACCCCCCAACATAAGACCCACCCCTCGAGCCAAATCGATTCAGATTCTGCAACCAGCCCCAGTAACACCCTGTTCGGTGTCCACGAGGCGCGAGCCGCGAAGCTTTAACCTCGAGACGCTATCCCCGGACCACGGCCCACGGCTGTTATCCAGACTGTTATCCAAAATAGGGTGTTGGTTGACAGGTGCGAACCTTTACCACAATTGAAATTGATTGCAGCGAGCGTGTGAAAAAGAGATATTTAGGAAAAATATTTTACATAGATAGGGTAGAATGATGACTGATGACGACAAGCTTTTTGATCAGTTTTGTTATGCTCAAGCGTCTTTCGAAAGCTCTCGGCATATATACCGACGCGAACATGGTCCCGGTCAAGTTCGTCGATTCTTCAATACAAGTTTCACAGCCTTTGAACTGCGTCGCTACATGATGAATTACTATTATTCCAAAGGAAGCTTCACCATATCTGAGCTTATAGAAGTATCTGAATTCAGCAGACCAACTGTCACAAATACAGTCTTAGAGGCTGTGAATATGGGATATCTGGAAGAACTGCCAGACAAAATTGACCGTCGGCGTCGGGACTTTCGACCAACCGCGCCCATGTTGGAGGCTTGGCGGAATTACTGCAATGCGCTGTTGGCGAACCAGAAGTTTTCACAATCACTGAAACTGGCCCAGACACTGATCTCGATGCGTGAACTGGAGGCTGAAACAGCACAGTCAGATATGTAAAATTTTTTAACCTTTTTTGTTCTGGTGCCCCGTGTTGCGATTGAGCAGGTTGGGAGCACGCACCGGACAGGTCCTGCGCTCCGAACCGAACAATTCTCGGGGGCGCTGACCAGAATGACTGAAGCACCAGAACTTCGGTTTGTCTCTTACAAACAGGGCAGACTTGCATATCGAGAGGCCGGCACCGGCCGGACCTTGCTGTTTCTGCACGGCATGAATGGCAACAGTAAAAGCTGGGCCTTTGCCTTTCAGGCTTTGTCACCGTCATTTCGCGTTGTTGCCTGGGATGCGCCCAGCTGTGGCAGATCCGATTCTTTTGGGGATTCACTCGAAGATTATGTGGCGGCCGTCAAGGCGCTGATCCGGTCTCTCGAACTGCAGGATATTGTTGTTATCGGCCATTCCATGGGTGGCTTGGTGGCAACATCGCTTGCAGCTGAGCCGGATATGCCGGTCACCGGGTTGATCCTGTCATCA
>PAFS01000002.1 GCA_002705325.1 Gammaproteobacteria bacterium
CATCGCCCGGTGACAATACCGACGAGCAAAAGCTAACCCGTCCTCGGTCCGAGAGCCGCCCCAAATTCGATGACTATGACAGGAAGATATTCCGCCAGTGCTTGTCGAGAAGCCCACCTGCGACCAACTCGCGTTCCATCTGACGAAGCTCCTTACGTATCTCACGTCCCTTGGCAGCGTTATCCCGCCGCTTCTCTAGCTCGTCCTTGGTGAACTTCCCATGACGGAGGTTCGCTGCCGAGATCCGCGCTCGACCCTCTTTGGTTTTTGCGCCAGTGCTGGCCCCACCATGTAGTCGGCAACGTCCGTTCTTCTCGTTGGCAGGACGCTGGCACGCGGTGCCCCGACGTGTCTTCGCCCCACATCGCTGCCCCGGCCAATCAGGCCCGAACCGCCACTTGAGACCGATGGTCACGTTGTCTTTTGTCAGCATGAATATCACCCCGCTTATGAGGTGTTATTATACCGCAAACCGAGCGGCGATTCGAGGTGGGTGAAACCGGCAACGCTGCGCCTTGGCGATAATGGTGACCGTTGCTTCCAGCCGTCCATCTCATCAATCACGCCGCTTTATCAGATGCGCCGGGTCGTCACCGATCTCAGCCATCTTCTCTTCAAGGGAAGCTGTCATTGCCGTCACCACTTCACGGTATCCCGGGTCGTGATAGACATTGAAGAGTTCGAGTGGGTCTTTCTCGCAGTCGAAAAGCTCCCACTCCTTGTCTTCGCCACCGGCATTGGTGCCCTCAAGATCGTAGCCTTCATTGTACCAATATATCAGCTTGAAACGCTGGTCACGGATCCCGTAATGCGCATAGGCATTGTGGTCGGGGTCCCGATGCATCCAGTAGCGATGATAGGCCAGTTCTTGCCAGTCGTCGGGAGTCCTGCCGAGAAAGAGTGGCCTGAGTGAGCGGCCCTGCATGTAGCTTGGGATGGTGAGTCCTGCGTAGTCGAGGAAGGTTGGGGCAAAATCGACGTTGCAACACATATTTTCGCATATCCCCTGTGCAGCAATCTCTTGTGGATATCGGATCAGGAAGGGCACCTGAAAGCTTTCCTCATACATGAAGCGTTTGTCGAACCACCCGTGCTCACCGAGGAAAAAGCCCTGGTCAGAGGTGTAGATGACGATGGTATTGTCCGCTAGACCGGCCTCTTCGAGATAGTCAAGGAGGCGACCAACGCTTTCATCCACCGAATGGATCGTGCGCAGATAGCGTTTCAGATAGCGTTGATATTTGAAGCGGCTCAATTCCTCCTCGGTCTCGAATGTGAAGACCTCACCAGTGTCCTTGTCAATAAGCCTCAACCTGGACACATCCTCTGGATTGGGTATTTTCCGGTCAGTGCTATCCGGTCTGGTGCGTTCGCCAACCTCGCCCCCTCCCTCGGGCTGAACCAGCCCAAGATCGGCGTATTTCATGTCGTCTCTAATCCGCATTTTGGCCTCGCTGGCGGCCTTCGCGCGGTTCGTGTAATCGTCATTGAAGGTTGCAGGGATGAAAATATCATTCTGATAGAGGTCGCGGTTTTTCGGATGCGGTTCCCATTCACGATGGGGCGCTTTGTGATGGCACATCAGAAAAAAGGGCCTTTTCGTATCACGATTCTTGAGCCAGTCGAGGCTCTTATCGGTGATAATATCGGTGCAGTAGCCAGGCACCTCGATCTCCTCGCCCATCTCAATCATGTAGGGGTCGAAATACTCTCCCTGACCCGGCAGCACCGACCAAAAATCGAACCCCGTCGGCTGGTGCGCCCTGCCTTCGCCGAGATGCCATTTGCCGATGATCGCCGTCTGATAGCCACCGGCCTGCAGATGCTTCGCAACATTCGGCAGGCGGTTATTGATGCCGGTCTCCAGAGTATAGACACAATTCACATGGTTATAAGTTCCAGTGAGGATCGCCGCCCGGCTGGGCGTACAGATCGAATTGGTCACATAGCAATGGTTGAGGCGCATACCCTCTTGTCCGATCCGGTCGATATTCGGTGTTTGGTTCAGACCGTACCCATAGGCTGAAATTGCTTTGGCTGCATGATCATCAGACATGATGAACAAAATATTGGGCGTCACGATGGCCTCCATAAGTTTGCGTCTTGCAATACCATATTTTCCCATATAACATAAATTTATTCTCAAATATGGGAAACTATAATGAGCACTCCTGCCCAAAGATTCGTTGCGATTATGGAAGCACTGAGCAATGTGAGCCAAGTCGGCTCAACCGCCAATGAAATCGTGCAGCGCGCGAATCTTACGTCCTCAACTGGATATCGGATGCTGGCAGAGTTGGAGGAGTTAGGGCTTGTGCACCGCATCGGTGATCGCAAGCTGGTGGCGAATTTCAATTTTGAAAGGCAGGTGCGCCACCCCGGTCTCGACCCCAAAGAATTGGCGTATTTATGCAAAAAGATCAGCCTTGAGTTGACCTCATCCTCGGAAATAGTGGTGCAGAGCGGACAAAATCTTTTCTGGCACATCGTCCAACAGCATGAAGACCAGGCGATTCGGCCTAGGGCCTACCCCGGTTTCACGCGTGGCAGCTACGAGTTGGATTCGTTGTCAAGGATGGCTCTGGCTCATTGCAACTTGGCTAAGATACGCAGGGAATGGGACACATCTTGTTTCTTCTCTACAGGCATGTCCCCTCGAGAACTCGACTGGGCTGAAGCCAAACGGATGATCACCGATGTTGATCCGTTGGGGGTCGAGTTTGACCTGTTGGGAAATGCGCAAGGTATTCGCAGGTTCTGCGCTGCGGTTCATGCACCAAGTGGCGAGCTCGCCTGTCTTTTAACTGTCGCAGAGGCCGCAACACCACTTCGAGACCAGAATGCCCATGTGGCAAAGATCACGAATTTACTTGTGGCAGCTAAGGCCCAAGTTGAGCAGGGAAGTCTGCCTAGAAGGCCTGTATTGCCGTACAGATAGACTTCAACACAAGAAAATAACTAAAGGAGGATAATATGAAATGTAAAATGATTTGCGCGCTTGCAGCCGCAACCTTCGTTGCCGTGCCTGCACTTGCGGCAGATATCGTTTTGTCGATCGGTGCACGAGGTTATGGGCCGGCCGTGGAACGTAATCTCGAGAGATTTGCCGCGGTGAACCCTGATATGGATGTTCAGTGGAACAAGGTATCGGATGTACCTGGTGAAACCCGCAAGTTGTACGTTACTGGTTTGATGGCAAAGAGTCCAACACCGGATATCTTCGCTGTCGACGTGATTTGGGCCGGGGAATTTGCCCAGCGGGGATGGCTGCAACCAATGAACGGCCTTCTTTCTGATGAAGTGATTGGCAATTTCAATTCATCATTGCTGACTGCCTCGACTGTGGATGGAAAAGTACACGCTTTGCCGCTTTACACTGATGGCATTCACTTCTTCTATCGTAGCGACCTTCTGGATAAATATAATCTCGACGTGCCTAAAACCTGGGAAGACGTGCTAGCCGCGTCGAAGACCATCGTCGAGGGTGAGGGTAATCCACAGCTTTACGGCTTTGTTTCAATGTGGGCCAAGATCGAAGGTCTGTTCATGAACTGGCTTGCTTTTACCAATGGTAATGGTGGTGGGTTTTACGACTCCAAAGGCAATGTCGCCGTGAATTCCGCAGCGAACATCGAGGCCACCCAATATATGGTGGATCTGCTCCACAAACACCAAATGGCTCCACAGTCTATTCTGAATTCGCGTCCAAACGATGCCCGCACACTCTTTCAGCAGGGCCGCGCGGTGTTCCTTATGGTGCAAGATTTTGTGCATGCTCCCCTCAGCGCCGATGACAGTCCGGTTGCAGGCAAGTTTGACTTCACCCGGGTGCCATATTTCGCCGGCAATGAGGACGCAAACACAACCACTATGGGTGGTTGGTTCCTCGGCATTAACCCGAATTCGAAGAACATGAAAGAGGCTGCCGAGTTCATCGAACATTTTACCGCTTACGAACAGCAGCTTGCTGCCGCGGTGGAAGACAAACGCGCACCGACCATTCCTGCAGTGTACGACAATGCGATGATGGATGATGCCAAGGTTCTTGCCAAGTTTGGCACTAACTACAATTTCGGCGTGGTGCGCCCTTCGGCTGACACAGGTAGTAACTATCCGAAGGTATCGGAAACGATGCAGCTTGCTATCACCAACGCACTGAACCAGACAATGTCAGTTGCCGATGCGCTGAATGCGGCGCAGGCTGATTTGGAAGTCATCCTGGCGGACTAACTGGCTTGATTAAACCAGTCAGTTGCCCTCGGACCCGCTGCAGGTCCAGGGGCAACTGGCAACCAAGATCATTCATTAACTTGATACAAGATCATGCAGTAAGATGACATTTTTCTCGAAATCCCTTGACCAGCGCAGGGAATTTACTGGGCTGGCATTCGTCACACCTACATTGGTGGTGATTTGTGCCATCCTCGTCTACCCAATCCTGCAGTCGATCCTGCTCAGTTTTGGTGACTCCAGCCTTGATGGATCGCAGCCCTTCGAGTTTGTTGGTCTCAAGCACTATCATTCTTTGTTTCAGGATGACCGCTTCTGGAACTCGCTTTGGGTGACGCTGGTATTCACCGCCATTTCGATTCCGCTTGAATTGGTCCTGGGGATTGGTCTTGCCCTGTTGATGAACGAGCATTTCGCTGGCAAGGGTCTGGCGAGGCTGGCAGTGTTGTTGCCATGGGCCCTGCCAACGGCGCTAAATGCATTGATGTGGCGTTGGATGTACAATACAGACTATGGCCTGTTTAACGCTGTGGCACTGGAAAGTGGCATGGTGAGCCGTCCGGTTAATTGGCTGGGAGATGAAACGCTGGCCATGACATCAATGGTGGTGGTTGCGGTCTGGAAGACATCATCTTTTATGGCACTGATTATCCTCGCCGGACTTCAATCGATCCCGCGCGAGCTTTTCGAGGCTGGCCGCATCGATGGCATGACGCGCTGGCAGGAATTTCGTGAGATAACCCTGCCGCTTATCAAGGGGGCTATTCTTGTTGCATTGATTTTGCGGTCGATGGACGCCTTACGCACCTTTGAGCTTCCGTTCAATCTTACAGATGGCGGACCGGTTACGGCCACCGAAAGCCTGTCGCTTTATGCCTACAAGGTTATCTTCGACTTCATTGAATTCAACTATGGCGCTGCGGTGGTCGTGGTTCAGTTTCTGGTGATCTTTATCATGAGCCTGATTTACATCATAAGCTTGCATAACAAGGACTGAATTGTTGCAGAGACAATCAAGACGAAGCCTGTATTTGCTTGTGATCCTATCGGCAACTGTCTCCTTTCTGCCGATTGTCTGGCTCATTTTGACATCGCTGAAAACCAGTTCCGGCATCTATGCGTGGCCGCCTCAATATCTTCCAGATCCATTTACGCTCGACAATTATATAAAGATCATCACCAACTCACCCGAGCTTTTGTTTTATGTGTTGAACAGTTTCATCGTTGGGGTTGGCTGTACGGCGGTCACACTGGCGTTTGGTGGCCTGACAGGCTTTGCGCTATCGCGCCTGCAGATGAAATGGGCGACGGGTCTTATGCTGTTCATTCTGGCAGTCTCAATGTTCCCACCGGTATCGCTGCTGCCGTCACTCTTCAGGAGCTTCCTGGAACTAGGACTGCTCAATACCTATTCGGGGTTGATCATTGCGCATACTGGGTTGTTTTTGCCTTTTTCGGTGTGGATGCTGGCAAGCTATTTCCGCACACTTCCGGTCGAAATCGAAGAAGCCGCAAGAATGGACGGTATGGGTTTTCTGCGTATTTTCCTGCATGTTGTGGTGCCATTGTCATGGCCTGGCTTCGTGGCCACCGGGTTGATTGTTTTCATTTTCTCCTGGAATGAATTCCCGCTGGCACTGGTCCTGATGACCGAAAACGCGATGCGCACTGCGCCTGTTGGGATTTCACTCTACCCGGGCGAGTATGCTTTCCCCTGGGAAACAGTCTCCACCGCGACAGTCATTGCGATTATCCCGGTTATATTGATAACCGCCGTCTTCCAAAAACAGATTGTAGGTGGCCTCACCTCAGGCACTGGAAAGTGAAAGCAGATATGAGTGAAGTTAAACTGCAGCGTCTAGCAAAGTCCTATGGCGGGTTCGCCGCTGTAAAGGAATTCGATCTGGAGATTGGCAAGGGTGAATTTCTGGTCCTGCTTGGTCCATCGGGATGTGGAAAGTCTACTACATTGAGGATGATTGCAGGCCTTGAAAGCATTACTTCAGGCGACCTTTTCATCAATGGTAAGCGCATGAACGATGTGGACCCCAAAGATCGCGGGGTAGCGATGGTGTTCCAGAACTATGCGCTTTACCCGCATAGAACGGTGTTTGACAACATGGCGATGGCGCTGAAATTGAAGCGTGTACCAGCGGCAGAAATTCGCAAGCGAGTCGAACAAACTGCCGAGATGCTCGGTCTTATGGAGTATCTGGAACGCAAACCTGCAGCCTTGTCGGGTGGCCAGCGGCAGCGGGTTGCCATTGGCCGCGCGATCGTCAGAACCCCGGTGGTGTTTCTCTTTGACGAACCTTTGTCGAACCTTGATGCCATGCTCAGGGTAAAAATGCGCATGGAATTGCAGGAGCTTCATGAAGGCCTCGGGGTAACCTCAGTCTATGTGACGCATGATCAAGTTGAAGCAATGACACTGGCCGATCGGATCGTCATCATGAATAATGGTGTTGTCGAACAGGTTGGCACCCCGCGCGAGGTTTATGATAGGCCGTTCAATGAATTCGTTGCTACCTTCATCGGCAGTCCGACAATGAATATTCTTGACTTCGAGTTGCTGGAAAATGTGCCGGACAGCAATTCGAAAAAGGGCTGCTGGGTTACGCCATGTGGTAGTCTTTCTTTTCCCAGCTTGCCAGTTGATACAGGAACAAGGCGGAAAGTCCGGGTGGGGATACGCCCGGAACATCTGGAAATACTGGCAAAGCGGAAACAGATGTCCGGTCACGAAATCCAAGCAAGAGTTCAGCTTGATGAGCTTCTTGGCGCCGATGCTCTCCTGGTCCTCGCCGTTGGTGATGCCCGCCTCACAGCGCGCGTATCTGGCATAGATCACCCAAAGCGTGGCGATCACGTAACGCTAAATCTTCCTCTAGCACAGCTTCATGTATTTGACGCCGAAACTGGAATGGCTATTTAAGCCGTATCTTAAGTTTTCTATCGCAAGCTGACAGAGATTATCTAAACTGAGTTCGGGAACATTTTATTCCCCCTTCCTCCCCCCCTCCATCACCCGCCCGAGGTTCGAGCCGCAAGCACCCCCCAACATAAGACCCACCCCTCGGCCCAATTCGATCCAGATGCAGCAACCATCCAAAGTAACCCCGGTTCGGTGTCCACGAGCCGCGAGCCGCGAAGCTTGAACCTCGAGATGCTGTCCTCGGACCACGGCCCAGTGTCCGTGGACCACGGACCTATCTGCTTGGAGCTTGGCCCTCGGACCGTGGTCCAAGGCTGTTATCCAGACTGTTATCCAAAATAGGGCGTTGGCTGACAGGTGCTGATCGGCTAAGATACTGAATAGATTGAAAGTCAGGTCTTGAATGGTCCCTGGGTAGGGCGTCGAACCCTCTCAGCGGGCACCATTATCTGCATCAATTCATGTGTACCACATTGATTTGTAGGCATTGTGCAATGCTTGCGAGGATTTGTAATGTACAGAATGATGTACAAAGATGCCTACCAATACGTGGCCGACAGAGATGGTATCTTCTATTATGTTCGGCGTGTTCCAAATGATGTGAGGCAGCACTATGCGTCCTCACGTATCTCATTCAGCCTGAGAACTAAGTCACATCAATCTGCCCTTCGTGCTGCCAAGTCTGTGACGCAGCGGCTTGAAGACTATTGGCTTGGCCTTCGTCTTCAGCAGATGGACATACCTGCCATTCATCTGGTGAAGACAGATGATGTGGAGGATGCATCCCCTCTTATGATGGATGCGGTTGAGATGTATCTGTCCATCAAGGGCAAGGATGACAGGACATTCATTCGCACTGCTCGTCGCAATGGTGAGTATGTGTCTAAGGTGTTGGGTAATAGACCCATCACCTCCTACTCATCATCAGAGGCTGCGCAGTTCAGAGACTGGTGCTTTGAGCAAAGCATGAACATCAACACTGTGAAGCGTGTCTTTGCTTCTGTGCGTTCCATCATCAACCTCACTATGCGTGAGCATGGGATAGAAGGAAGAAACGCCTTTAGCGGCACATTCATGCCTGACAGAGGTGATGCATCGACAAGGCGGCCTATCCCTGCAGACAAATTGAGAACCATCCAACAGCGTTGCCAGACAACTGATGATGAACCTCGTTGGTTGGTGGCACTTATCAGTGACACTGGCATGCGCCTCAGTGAAGCTGCAGGGCTTGCCAAAGAGGAC
>PAFS01000011.1 GCA_002705325.1 Gammaproteobacteria bacterium
GACAGTCTCTGGACAAGGCGAACGCTCTACGATCTTTACGATGAGGCAAGCACAGACTGGGAATGGATCAAGCAGATCATGGCAGAAGCAGAAAAACTTGATCTTATTTGTTTCAGCTCGGTTTTTGATGAAACATCAGTTGATTTCATGGAAGACCTGAATGCCGGTGCCTACAAGATTGCATCGTTTGAAAACAATCACCTGCCGCTTATCCGTAAGGCTGCATCCACAGGAAAGCCGATTATCATATCAACAGGGACAGCCAGTGAAGATGAAATACATGAGGCTGTTGAAGCGGCCCGAAATGGGGGATGCATGCAACTGGCCCTGTTGAAATGCACCTCTGATTACCCAGCCGACCCTGCGGCAAGCAATCTGATGACCATCCCCCATATGAAAGAGACTTTCGGATGTGAGGTCGGGCTTTCCGATCACACGCTCGGGATTGGCGTGCCTGTCGCAAGCGTTGCACTGGGGGCAACAATTATTGAAAAGCATTTTATCACGGACAGGAATCTTGGCGGTGTCGACGCCGCTTTTTCAGCAGATATATCGGAAATGAGCCAACTTGTGGCTGAAGCAACGAATGCCTGGAAAGCGCTTGGTTCAGTCAGTTTTGAACTGTCAGAAAATGAGCAGCGCAACACACAGTTCAAGCGATCGATTTATGCGGTTGCCGATATTAAGGCCGGAGAGCCTTTTTCACCGGAAAATATCCGTGTGATCAGGCCGGGATACGGCTTGCACCCGCGGTATTATGATGAATTGCTGGGTGCGGCTGCGCATCGAAATTTCGTTTTTGGTGAGCCCGTTGATCTGCCAGAAAAGTGATGTGTGCTGAAGCCATTCCGGTAAAGGCCAGTAATTGATGCAGGAAAACATGACGATGCTGAAAAATCTGGTTGCCGGCATTAAATGGTTTTGTAGTGCCCGTTATCGCCGCTACATGATTTTTCGTGGCTATCGCCTGTTGTTCCAGCGCGGGCAGTCAGATCTTGTTCAGAAATGCAAGCATCAAGTCAGTCTTGTTGAAACAGGTGTCACGCATGATACCGCCTCGCCTGATATTTTCTTTGCATCACGACCAGACGCTGATCTTGTTATCAGGCAATTCCTGTCAAAGCGTACCGGTGAAAAATCAATGTGCATTTCTGTTTATAATGCTATTGGTGGAGGGGTGCCGATACATCATCTGCCGCCTCATACCTATTCTTTGCTGCGGGAGCTTGGTATCCCGGTATGGGCTTTCGGCTCCCGTATCAGATGGATGCTGGGCCTTCTTGTCTACTGGCTCTACGGATGCTGGATATTTGTAAAGCTGGGGTTTCCAGTTGCAGATAAGAACAGTGAAACCAACGCAGGTTCGAGCGCATTTTTTCAGGATCTGCCCCTCAATGCATTACCTGACAGGGAAACGCCTTTTGAAAGACAGGATCTTGTCAGCTGGTATTGCCGCTGGGATAAACGCAACCCATTGATCAGGACTGTCACCCACCAGCACAAAAATCGTGTCAATACAGTGGTGAATGGTATCTCGCTTGAATATCGTGCCGCAGGCTGGTCAGGATATATGAGCAGCAGCGCGCGGATAAAATATCTTTTATGGGGTCTGCGGGTTGGCTTCATGTCGCTGGTCGATCTGCTGAGCGGGCGCTGGTGGCATGCGCTTCTGTTTTCACAGGCAGTGATGGCCAAACGGCTTGCCCTTTCTTCTGAGGAAACCTTGCCGGCCGAAATCTGGTTTAACCATGAGAATTATAAATATCGGCCAATCTGGACCTATGAAGCCGAAGCAAGGGGCGTAAAGTCATACCTCTATTTTTATTCAATCAACAACCAGACCGTTCAGCCAGCTGGCCATGAGATCAGCATTTCGGGTTACTGGCATTTGATGAATTGGCCTCGTTGTCTTGTCTGGAACAGCCAGCAAAAAGAAATTCTGCAGCAATATATTAATATGGAAACAGCATATGTACAGGCAGGCCATATGCCGTATTCTGATACAAACGAAGAATTAACACCTCTTTCATCACCTGCCATTGCAGTATTTGATATTCCCAGTTACGGCAATGAGACTTCTTTTGCACTGGGACAGGCGTATAAATATCAGAAAGACCATGTGGTCGAGGCGTTTTATGACGATATCATTGACGCGGCCAGAGCCAATGAGCTTGTCGTTTGTACAAAGCAAAAAACCGGCCGGAAAAAGAGCCATCTCACGGCAAGATATCTGCACTTACTCGAAAAACTGGAGCAATCGCCGGATGTTTGCGCCACCGAGGCAGGCATCGCTGCCCATCGATTGATTATGGCAACACAGATGACGGTTTCAGCACCATACTCTTCAACCTCTGTCATTGCCGAAGCACTGGGCAAGCCCGGATGCTACTATGACCCGACAGGATTGCTGCCTGAAATGACCATTTTCAGCCATGGCATAAGGATCATCAGATCACCCGAAGCCCTGTCTGACTGGATGAAAAAAAACCGGCCTCAATGAGGCTACTGCTGATGCAGGGTCACGCGATAATAGGGCGTGAGTGTGCCGCCGAAACTTAGCTTGAAATATCCTCTTTTGGGGCTGTTCACGCCTTCAAGATCGACCTCGGCGCAACCTGTATCAGCAAGCATGTTAAGAGATTGGAAAAGGCCCAGTGTACCGCTGTAGCTGTCCCTGAAATCGGGATGATTTGCGCCGAACAGATAGTAGGCTCTCTTGCTGTCTCTGGCGAAAACAAAGATGCTCGCAAGGTCATCTTCTGCTGTATATGTGCCATACATATTTATCATGTTTTTGCTTTGCAGCGCGGTACAGATGCGCCGCACCGTTTCATGTTCTTCGCGGTCAAGACTGATCCCCTGACGTGCAAAGGTCATCTCATAAAAATGCATGAAATCATCTATTTGATCGATACTTCTTGTGGTGACACCTGCTTTAAACCCATAGCGTATTTCCTGACGGCGGGATTTGCTGCTGCTTTTATAGACATTGTTTTTGTCAAGATCGACTGAAACCCCTGAATTTTCAAGGCTGACAAGGCTGGTATAGCGCAGATCAAGGATGAATTTGTCACCGTCCTCCCCATAATTATGCCAGAGGAAGGGACGCATATCCCGCAGTTCCGGGCATAGTCCGAGCTGGACAGTCCTGTACGTTGCCGAAAGATGACCAATCGCAGCTGCAATGAGCCGGAATTCTTCTGTCTGGATTTGCGGCAGCGGCTGATTTAATGAAGATTGCCGCTTGATAATGCCTCCATAAATGGCGAAAGGTATCAGGCAGGTTGACATGCCGTCATCGGTTTCGCCAGTGACAACAACACCAACCCATTCATTGTTCTTGAAAGCTTTCCAGAGGCTTAGTTTGTGGCCTGTTGCCTGAAGAAATACAGATGATGAAAAAACCGTACCCTGTGGTGAGCGTTCGATAAACTGATCCCAATCATCATCGGCCAACGCCCGTTCGAAGGTATATTTGCTTAGGTCAAGCAATTCTGATACATAAAATTTGCTTTCTTGAGAGGACATTGCTCCAAACTACCTTGGCAATGAATTAAGTTCAAACATGAAAACTTTTGATCCTGTATGGAATGAAATCTACGGTAAGGGGCAGCAATTAAACAAGTACCCTTATTCCTCCATTGTAAGTTTTCTTTTTTCCAATGCCAGCCCCGTCAGATCAGATGGAAGCCGGACAGAACTGCTTGAAATCGGGTGCGGTGCTGGCAACAATCTCTGGTTTGCAGCGCGTGAGGGATTTGCCGTCACCGGGCTTGATGCCAGTGACAGCGCGTTGGAATTTGCCCGCCAGCGTTTTGCAGAGGACGGGTTGCAGGGCCAGTTTGATCTTGGTGACTTTACCAGTCTCCCCTATGCCGACAATCAGTTTGATATTGCCTTTGAACGTGCGGCGTTGAGCCAGACACCCAAAACTTCAGCACGCAAGGCTGTGGCTGAAATATCGAGGGTGCTGCGGCCCGGTGCGCTGTTTTATGCTGAACTGTATTCAGATCGTGTGACATCCCGCGGCACTAAAACCAAAGACGGCCTGATGATTGATGTGGAAGGCCCGTATTCAGGAGTTGGACAAATTGGTTTTTATTCAAGAAATGAAATTGAAAATCTTTTTGACGGTCGGCTGAAAATTCAAGGCCTGTCTCATTCTGAAACGCATCATTTGTTGCACGGGCCGATCGAAGTACAGGCACACTGGTCAGTTATTGCAAGAGCAGATTGAACGTCAGATGGGGCAGTCAGTCACTGTATTGGGGGGCGGCTTTCGCGGACTGGTCACATGCTTTCTGCTGGCCCGGCAAGGCCATGAAATCACGCTGATAGAGCCAGGTCGTCATTGTGGCGGGGTATTGCGTTCCTTTGAATGGGATGGATTATATTGTGATCTGGGTTGCCATTTATTCGACAACACAGACAAAGAACATACATCTGTCTTTCTTGAAATGGGCGGCGGCGCCGATTGTTTTCACAGCATTGAGCTGAATTATGCGTCAAAAACCGGCGCGCTGCTGTCAGATGATATTTCCATCGTCGATTTAAGTGCTGATTTCAAGGCCAATAAAGAAACATGGCTTTTCCAGCTTGATCAGGCAGGACAGCAGGAAGGACATGAAACGGGGCCGGCGCTTGATGATGCGTTGCTGGAAAGGTTTGGCCCGGATATCGCAGCACGGCTTAAGCCAATGGTGTGTAAAGCTTATGCAGAAGACTGGACAAGGATAGATCGTTCAGCATTGGCTCATGGATTGTTCGGGCGCGTCAGGATTGCCGATAACGCCACCTCAGGCGAGCTCAAAAAAGACGCTTATCTTAATAAGGTGCTTGCTGCATCAAGTACGACCAATCCTTCACAATTCTATCCGGACATGGATCGGTCCTTTGGCCGTAACTTTTATCCCGCGTCAAAAGGCATGGCGGGTTTTGTTGAAAATGCAATTGCCACGCTCAAGGCAATGGGGGTGCGCATTTTAACTGGTGAGGCTATTGAAAATATCACGGAAACCCGTGACACCATTACAGTCAGAACTGAAACCGGACGCATTTTTTCCAGCGCGCAGCTGATATCGACCTTGTCGACCGCGATTAATGAGAAACTCATCCTGAATGAAAATAATATGCCGGCTGAAATTGGCGTTCCCATGGCTGTGGTTTATCTTCGCCTGCCGCTGGAGGTGATCAATTCAGTGACCTATGTCCATGATTTCAACCCTGATCACCATGTCTTCAGGGCCTCGACACCGGGGGTTTATGGAAAGCAGGTGGATGACCATGGCCTGAGCTATGTTTGTGTCGAATGCCCTGCCCGGATGGACAGTGACTTTTACAGCAGCAGCCCAGAAGAAAAACTCACCACGATCATGACTGAAATAGCCGATCTGGAAATTATTGATAAAGGTACAGCCCCCGCTGACTTCAAGATATTGAATGTGCCGAAATCATATGCTGTCCCGGCTATCGGGGCACCACAGGCAGAAGCTGAAATCAGTAAAAAGATCTGCGGCAGGTATGCACGCTTTCATCAATTTAACTCGTTTTCATTTGGCAAATCCCGTATCCTCAAGGATGCACTCTCATTCATTGAGAATTTAAATTGAAGGTGGTGGATCAATGAGCGCATCGACACCTTTTTCGGATGAATTTCTCAATCCGAATATTGGCAGGGAAATTCATGACTTTGCCTGCCAGCTGTGGCCGATTAATCGGAGCATCACAGGCGCAGGTGTGCGTCAAACGCTTGAGATGATCAAAGCGCATGTCCCAACACTGGTGACAAGGGATATCGCAACAGGAACACAGGTTTTTGACTGGACTGTCCCACAGGAATGGTTTGTTCGTGAAGCCTGGATCAAGACACCTGACGGACGCAAGATCTGCGATTTTTCAAAAAACAATCTGCACCTTGTTGGTTACAGCGTGGCTGTGAATAAAACAATTTCAAAAGAAGAGCTGGAAACACACCTTTATTCGCGCCCTGATTTGCCTGACGCCATACCTTATGTGACTTCATATTATAAACCGCGTTGGGGTTTCTGCATCACTGATACCGAGCGGCAACAGCTGCCTGACGGTGACTATCATGTCTTTGTTGATGCTGATCATTTTGATGGCAGTCTGACCTATGGTGAAGCCTTCTTCGAGGGTGAAACTGACGATGAGATTTTGATCTCAACCTATGTTTGCCACCCTTCCATGGCCAATAATGAAATCTCCGGGGTGGCCGTCAGTACATTTCTTGCCCGCCTTGTCGCCAATATGAAGTCAAGACGATTTGGCTACCGCTTTGTCTTTGTGCCTGAAACCATAGGCTCAATTGCTTTTTTGAGCCAAAATCTGAACGCGCTCAAAGCAAAAGTGAAAGGTGGGTTCAATCTGACATGTATTGGTGATGACCGTTCTTATTCCTTCCTGCCTTCACGGGACGGCAACACCATCAGTGATAACACAGCACGCCATGTGCTCGGACATATCGACGCCAGCACGACCTATTTTGAATGGCTTGATCGCGGCAGTGACGAACGACAGTACTGCGCACCGGGGATTGATTTGCCCATTGCTTCTATTATGCGGACAAAATACGGCACATATCCTGAATACCATACATCACTTGATGACCTTAAAACTGTCGTGACCCCTGCTGGTCTGGCCGGCGGGTTTGTTGCCGCCTGCCGATGTGTTGAAGCCCTTGAACATCATTGCTTTCCGAAGGTGACGGTTTTAGGGGAGCCTCAGATGGGAAGGCACGGGCTTTATCCGACCTTGAGCCACGGCAAAGCCAGTTCGGATTTGCGGCTGATGATGAATGCCATTTCATATGCTGACGGGCAGCATTCCATGCTTGATATCGCCACACGCTGCAAGGTGTCGGTGTGGATGCTCTACGAGATTTTTGATCGCCTCGAAGAAAAGGGACTCATTGTGAAGAACGATACTTTGAAAAAATGAGGGTTTGATCAAGATATGGAAAAGTCTAGCCTTAAGGTTCTGTTTCAATCAGTTCTTTTTCTTTCTGCGTTTGCTGTCATTTCGGTGGGCTTGAGTCTCGGCCTGGTCACTGATTGGAACATTCTTGATCATCTTGCCATGGTCGATCGCTTTCATTCCGGCGGAAATCTATATTCAGGCATGGCTGATTTTCCAACCATGGCATCGTCAAATTATTTTCCCGGTCTCAGCTATATCATCATGGGTATGATGTGGTTCATCCCTGACGGTTTCATTATTGAGGCGATGCACGGGCTTGGGATTACCTTTCTGATTGGTTTTTTTATTGTCCAGTTTTTGATCACAAAGGATTTCGTCAAAACCGATCTGGTTCATTTCACAGCATTATGGATTTTCACAACACTGTTGATACTGAATAACTGGTATTTCTATGCGCTGAAGTTCAAGCCCGATACACTTGCTCTGTTGATTGGGCTTGGGGCGCTGTATGTGCTGCAAAAATATGATCAACCGGAACGGCAGAATTTATTTGTTGTGGTGATCAGTTCTGTCATCCTTGCTCTGCCGCTAGTTTTGAAGCAGCAGTATATTGCTTTTATTGCCGGATATATCGTTTATGCGTTGTTCAGACGTCGCGTTACTTCTGCATTGTCTGCCGTAATTGTTGCCAGTATCGCCACGCTTGTCATTTCCCATGTCCGCAGTGTCGAAAATGCCTGGATCTGGTCTGTCACAGTACTGGCCGATGACGGCCTGAACAATCTTATGATTTGGGGGTATGAGCATTTCAAACTGTCTATCCATCTTGTGACAGTTTCAATCATTCTGCTTTGGGTGGCTGGGCTGAAGTCATTGCATCCGCTTGCCAGACCCATTCGATTTATCATTGATGATATGCAGTTGCTGCGCAGGCCCTGGGCAATACCGCTCATTTTTGCATCAGGTGCATCCTTTCTGAGCGGGCTTAAATCAGGGGGTAATGTTGGTAATACAGAACTGGCAATTATCCTGCTTTTCCCGTTTATCTTTCTGATTTTCAAAGGAATCGACCGCAACATTTCAGTTGCCATCGCATGTGTTGCTTTGATGATATCAACAGCAGATGCGTTCCGAGGCATTAAATCCTATCAACAGTTTGGTCAGGCTGAAGCATTTTTCAATGGGCTTGAACACAGCAAGACTGAAAATGTTTTTACCACTTCGGATTATTATGGTGTTGTCCGGAACCAGAGAAACAAAACAGGAATTCATAACTGGCATCATGAAATTCTGATCAATAAGGTTGGCGATGATGATTTGCCTGCTTTTATCCACAACAGGAACTTTGCCTATGTGGTTTTGCCTGCATTTTCCCCGATCAATGTGGAACTGGAAAAGGGATTTGGATATGAACCTGTTTATCAAAACAATCAACTGATGATCCTCAAGAAAGATGGCGGGGTCTAGAAAGTATCAATGCCGCAGCAATACGAAAAAAAGAAATTGTATCAATCATTGCTTGCCGGAATGTTTCAGGCGCCGTTTTTTCGTTTTTGTGTGGTTGGTGGATTTGGCTCATTAATCAATTATCTGACCTTTCTTTTCTTCCTCTTTCAGGTGGGGCTCGAATACCGTATCGCTGGTGCGATCGGGTTTTTGGTGCCTGTTCCGATTGTTTTCTTCATTAACAGAAACTGGACATTTCAATCAGACGCTAAAACCAGTACGGCATTACCTGTCTATGTTTTAACCAATTTAACTGCCCTCTGTGGCCATGCAGCAGCACAGTATTGCTCTCATGAATGGCTTGGGGTTCCAAAGGTTTATTCTCAGATTTTGGGCATCGCAGCATCGACAGCAATTAATTATTTCCTCGCCAGAAAAGTCGTTTTTCGTTAATAAATATTAGGTGAAAACATGGTTTCCACTATGTCTATGAACGCAAGAAAAGCAGCTGTGTTAACCGAAAATGCAGCTATTGAAGTCCAGGACAGACCATACCTGGCACCAGCTGAAGGTGAAGTCGAAGTTGCGATAAGCCGGGCTGGTATATGTTCGTCTGATATTGAGCGCGGCTTCAATCATGGTGCGTATCATTATCCGCTCGTGATGGGGCACGAACTTGCTGGGGTAATCACAGCAACGCCGGACGCCACAAGCACTTTCAAGGAAGGTGATCGCGTCGCCATTTTCCCGCTTCTGCCATGCTTTGACTGTATTTCCTGCCGCCGGAAAACCTATGCGTTGTGCAAAAACTATTCCTATTATGGCTCCCGCCGTGATGGTGGCTTTGCCAGCCATCTTAACTGCCGTGAGTGGAATTTGATGAAACTGCCGGATAATGTTGGTATGGATGATGCCGCACTGGTAGAGCCCACAGCGGTTGTAATTCATGCCCTGAGGAAGCTTGCACTTGATGCATTTGACAGAAGTGTTTGCGTCATTGGTGCCGGTTTCCTCGGCTTGATCGCGGTCATGTATATGCGTCATCACTTTCCACAACTGGACATTACACTCATCGACCGTAATGATGATAAAATCCGCGCTGGCGCAGTATTGGGTGCAGATGGTGTGCTGCTCAAGAATGAGGATGAATGGGCTGATTTTATCTCTGTTAATGCAGACAGTTATGCCAAAGTCATTGAATTTGTAGGTGCGCCTGAAACATTCTGCCATTCAGTATCACTGTGTGAGCAGGGTGGCACGCTTGTCTGGGTTGGCAACATCATTGGCGATCTGACGTTGCCAAAGAAGATGGTGAGTTCAATCCTGCGCAAAGAGCTCTCCATCCTGGGCAGCTGGAATTCTTTTTATCAGGGCGAAGATTTCTGTGACTGGCAGGAAACCCTCGCGCTGATGGCTGGTGGCTTTCAGCCATCACGTCTGGTCACGACGCGTATCGAAATTTATGATCTGCATGATACAATTTCAAAACTTTATCGTCATAAGGCCCGCAAGGCTAAATTCATTACAACGAAAGTCATGGTGGAAATTGACTGAATGAAAGGGCCCGGTGATGGTCTCCACACCAAGCTATTCGCTTGTTATTCCCTGTTATAATGAAGCCGGTAATCTGCCGGCGCTGATTGAACGCAGCCGTGAAGTCATCTCCCGCCGCGAGGATCTGGAAATCATCCTTGTCGATAATGGTTCAACGGATACGAGCCCGTCGGTCTTTGCAGCGCATATCAACAAAGCCAGAGAGCCACGACTGCGCGTCTGTCAGGTTGAGAAAAATCAGGGCTATGGCTTTGGCATTCTTTCCGGGCTTCATTCAGCCAAAGGGGAGTCTATGGGCTGGACGCATGCTGATATGCAAACAGACCCCGATGATTTTCTGGAGGCGATCAATCTCTATGAAAGTCTTGGTTGCAAACCTGCCTATATCAAAGGGAAAAGACAGAGAGGATCATTTCGTGATCAGTTCTTCACGACCGGCATGACACTTTTTGAATACGGTCTGCTCGGACACTGGATGGATGATATCAATGCCCAGCCGAACCTTTTTCAGCGGTCATTTTTTGAAAGTCTGACATCACCCCCGAATGATTTCTCTCTTGATCTATACTTTTTCTTTTCGGCCCTTGATCAGGGGCTGCCACTGTATCGTTTTCCGGTTGTATTCGGCGACCGGTTGCACGGGGTCGGGCACAATGACAAATTGTCGGCAAAATTACGCTACAGCAGCGCGACAATCAGTTATTCAATCAAACTGAAAAAACACCTGAAATCACCCAGATAATAATTAAACTTTCTACTCTTTTAAAGTGTATACTGATATTGTGGCACTATGTTGGTCATCAGACATCGTGTAAATGCAATTGAGCAACTGTCATCTCTGCCGCCGAACGTTCCGGTGGAGGTTGATATACATGCTTTTGGTGAGAGACTTGTTATCCATCACGATGCGATGAAGGATGGCCCTGACCTGGCCGACTGGCTTGCTGCCGCCGGGCGCAGATTTGCCATTCTCAATATCAAGGAAGAAGGCATCGAAGAAGCTGTCCTTGAAATGGCAGAAAACAGCGATCTTGAAGATTTTTTCCTTCTTGATCTCTCATTTCCGGCATTAATAAAGATGGTCAGGAAAGGTGAAAACAGAGTGGCCCTGCGCGTTTCCGAATATGAACATTATACAGCTGCGCTTAATCTGAATGACAAGGTCGGTTGGGTCTGGCTGGATTGTTTTGATGGCTTCCCCCTTGATAGGGAAGGCTGTGCCGAACTGGCAGCATCGGGTGTGAAAATATGCCTTGTCAGCCCGGAACTGCACGGCCCGCCACGTTCTGAACAAGATATCATCGCGTTTCAATCAACGCTGCTGAATAACGACATGGTCGTTGATGCAGTATGTACCAAAATGCCCGAATTCTGGTTGGGCTAGGTGACGGCAATGATCCAGCGTCTGATGAACATCATGCAAATCAACGACCAGCTTGAGGGGGGTCAAAGAAAAAACCTGATTTTTCTCTTTTCGGTTGCCTGGGTCGCCCTGATGCTTGGAGTATGGAATTTCGCGTTGATATTTTCGCTGGATTCCGGATATCTTCTGCCGCTGTTTTTTGACCTTGATGCGCTCAGCAACGTAGCCAGCTGGCAGTATCTTTCAAATAAGATAATGGCGGGTGATCTTCTGCTATTGCAGAAGGAAACAGGATTTCAGGTTCATGATGCTTTGTTGCCCCGGCTTGGTCTTCTCTTTAGTGCGGCGGTCAGCGGGTTTCTTGGTCATGCTGCGGCGTTGTTCATCTTCACTGTTGTGCTGCCAACAATTTGCTATGTTTACCTTGTCAGAATTTATCGTCTGTTCCTGCCGCTGAGATGGTCGATCTTCATTGCTGCCCTTGGCCTGCTTTCAATGGCGAACTATCCGTTCAGAAATTTTCTTATCGGATTAATTGCAGGTGATGTTTTTCCCACACTACCGGTGCTGGATCAGCCTGATATCATCGGCCAGCCTTTTCCTTCGCTGTCCTTACTGATATTTTTGCTGCTGTTTTATTATTCCATCCTGTCGACGAGAACAGGCGGCTCGGGGCAGATGTTGATATCGGTATTGTGGGGGCTTCAGGGATATATACACATCCTTAATCTTGCCTTTGGCATTCCCTTCTGGCTGATTGTGCTGGGGCTGTTCTACTGGCGCAGAACACGCCATGCGGGAGGGTCAGGCCCGGTACCGACTTTGCTGAAAAGCTTTGCCCCTCATTTCGTTGTTGTATGCCTTCTTTCTTTGCCGGTGCTTTACGGTGTTGTGATGACCGAGGCAAATCCGTTTGTCATGCATGAAACAGATTTTGATTGGTTCACAATCGTAACCTACATGATGTTACCGTTGTTGTTACTGGCGCTCTGTTTTATTGCCTTCCGCATTGATCCTTACGAACTTGTTATCAAATTCAATCTCGTCTGGATAACGATGCTAGTTGAACTCTTTTTGTTGATTTGCTGGGCTGTGTTCGGCTTTGGTATTTCAAGTGATGTGATGGATGCGCGTCTGGGTCTGTATTTTCTGCATTTGTTTTATTATGTTCCGGCAATCTATTATGCGCACAGGCCTTATACGGGGTATTATTCAGGCTCTGAGGCGACACTGTTTGCAATATATTTCCGGAAAATCTTCAGTTTCTTTTTTCACCGGCTGAGTCTGGTTTATCTGCCTTTGTTCTGTGCTTTGCTTTCGGTGTTTGTTTTCATGGGATCAAATGCGGTGCGTGACAATTTTGAACGGCACATTAAGGCCGATTATGAAACTACGCATGCGGCCATCGTTCATGCGGCATCCTCTTCTCAACCAGCGCGGCCTGCTTCCAGTGCTGCCGAAGCGCTTTTCAGAATGATCAATGGTGCTGATGAGAGCTGGACAAACAGTTTTGTTGATCCCGTCAATATTGACGAGGCCATAGAGGGTTTTGCGCATTATGCCCATCTTCATTCATGGACATTGCCACAGTTCAAGGCATTTATGCTGCCCCGTGATTCATTTGAAAGCGACTTGCCTTATGAGATTTATGACAACACAGCCCTGAGAGGTTTGGGCTACTGGTTGCTGACGAACAGTCAAACGCTTGATATGAGCAGGTATAACGATTTTCAAACTTTGATCGAACAGCATTACAATTCAGTCGAAAGACAGATTACCGAACAGGGGAAAGCAGAATGATCGCAGCGGTATGGCATGGTCCGGATGATCTGAGAGTTGAAGAAAGAGACAGACCGGAGGCACTGCCCGGAACAGTGGTTGTGAAGGTCAAGGCATGTGCTGTATGCGGGTCTGACCTGAGGATACTTCGTGAAGGAAACGCACGGATTACCAAACCCAGAATTATCGGGCATGAAATTGCTGGAGAAGTGGTCGAAATCGGCGATGGTGTCGAAAACTTCACGCTCAATGATCGTATTTCCACTGGTGCTGATGTGCCATGTGGCGAATGCGATTACTGCCGCGCAGGTCTGGCGAACAGCTGCAAGATAAATTATGCGATCGGCTATCAGTTTGACGGTGGCTTTGCCGAATATATCCGGCTTGATCACAGGGTTGTCAAATACGGCCCGGTTCAGACTTTCGATAAGACACTGGACTGGAAATTTGCCGCCCTTGCAGAGCCGCTCGGCTGTTGCATCAACGGTTTTGAGCAGGCTCTTGCTGAATACAAAAAACCACAATCTGTTGTTGTGTTTGGTGCCGGTCCTATTGGTCTCATGCTGATGAAACTGGCACGTAAAATCTATGGCGTTGAAACGATTATTGCGGTGGAGCCTACGCCCTTGCGGCGACAGAAAGCCATCGAAGTTGGTGCCAATGTGTCACTCAACCCGTCTGAAGATGATGTTGTCAGCGCCGTTTTCGACCTGACGTCGGGCAAGGGCGCTGATCTTGTGTTTACTGCCTGTCCTGTACTGCAAACGCATATCGATGCCCTCGAAATTGTTGCGCCCAATGGTGTCATCAACTTTTTTGGCGGGATAGGTAAGGCCGAACCTCCGCTCAGCATCCTTTCAAATTATATTCACTACAAACAGATTTATCTGACCGGCTCACACGGGTCTACACCGGCTCAACATAAAACAGCTCTCTCATATATTGAACAGGGGCTTGTCTCTGTGGATGATATCATCTCCCATGAATTCAATCTTGAAGATGTTATTGATGGTTTTGCCCTGGCATCCAGCGGCAAGGCATCAAAGGTCATCATAACCCCATAGGGTGTATTGCTTATGTCTACTGAAGACAAAGATACTGTTCAGATATCAGCTTCGATGATGTGTATCGACTGGCTCAACACCAAAGAGCAGTTGGCAACACTGGAAAAGCACAATATCGACTATCTTCACTGGGATGTTGTCGACGGCCGTTTTGCCCCCGACTTTACGATGGGCTCAAGTATTATCAATTCATTCAGGGCAAATACCAAAATCCAGTCAGATTATCATATCATGGCAGAAGAACCGTCAAATCTGTTTGACAGTTTTGAATGTACGCCCGGGGATGTATTTACCATCCATCAGGAATGCAGTCGCAATTTGCACCGTGACCTTGTCAGGGTCAGGCGCTGTGGTTTCAGGGTTGGTGTTGCTATTAATCCGGCCACGTCGCTCAGCGCCCTTGATTATATTCTGGAAGAAGTTGATATTGTGCTTGTGATGACTGTTAATCCTGGTTTCAAGGGTCAGGAACTTGTTCCGCAATGTATCCGCAAGGTTGAGAAACTCAAGACAATGATCAGAGACATGAAACTGGAAACCAAAATCACCGTTGATGGCAATGTAAGTTATGACAACATTCCGTCCATGGTGGCTGCGGGGGCAGATATTCTAGTCGGCGGGTCATCAGGGCTCTTTACAAGTGACAGAAGTCTTGAAGATTCAATATTGAAAATGCACGATTGTATTAATGAAGGTCTGGTTCAAAGATGACTGATAAAACCGCGCCCCAGTTTGTACTTGGTATCAATACCGGCTTTGCTGTCAATCGGTATGCCGAGCATGATGAATGGATCAGGATTGTCGGTGATGAACTTGGGCTGAAACGTGCCCAGATTACAGCGGATATGCTCAATGTTGATCTGCCGGCGCAAATCATTAACAAGCAGGTCAAAGTGATCAATGCGGCATGTGCCCGACATGACGTCCATATTACCAGCAGTTTCACAGGCGCTTTTACCCGGGTTAATCATCTGGCTCATCCCGACAGGGAAATTCGTGCCCACTGGATCTCGTGGTTCAAGAGATTTGTCGATCTTTCATGTGAACTTGGCTGTATCTCAATGGGGAGCCATTTCGGTATTTTCACCCACCGGGATAACGGCTGTGCCCGGCTTCGGGCTGAAAGACGTGCCCAGAATATTGAGGCCTGGCATGAAATTGCAGATTATGCCAAAGAAAAAAATCTTCGCTATCTGACATGGGAGCCAATGTCAATTTCCAGAGAGCAGGGCGAAACCATTCCTGAAACAAGAAAACTGCAGCAGGATGTCAATGATGGCGCCCCGCTTCCCTTCAAGATCTGTCTCGATGTGGATCACGGCGACCTGAGTTCGCCGGACCCCGATGACACAAACCCTTATGCCTGGCTTAAGGCGTTTGCTGCTGACTCTCCCTTGATCCATCTCAAGCAAAGCCATAAGAACAAATCCGGCCACTGGCCCTTCACACCAGAACACAATGAAGTGGGCAAAATTACCCCCGATGCAGTCCTCTCGACACTGAAGGAAAATGGATGTGATTCAGCAGAATTATTGCTTGAGTTGAGCTTCAGGGAAAGAGAGCCTGCAGATTCAACTGTTGTTGATGTGCTCAAACAGTCGGTTGCATATTGGCGAAACGCTGTTGTGAATTAATAACAGCCTCAGTTTTTGGAACGGTGAAATACAGATCATGAAATTTCATGTCGCCATTCCCATGGCGGGCCACTCCCGGCGCTTCAAAGAAGCCGGTTATGATAAACCCAAAGCGCTGTTGCCCGTTGGGGACAAGCTGATGATCGAGCATGTGATTGACATGTTTGATCCCGAACAATGCATCTTTCATATTGTTGTGAATGCCGAACAGGAAAGAGACCATCCTGAAATCCATACATTGTTTCCTGCGATGGCGCCTAATGTGAAAATTACGGTCATCGATCCCCATGAAGATGGCCCTATTCATTCGGTGCTGCAAATTGCCGATATACCAGAAGATGCCCCGCTTCTTGTTTCCTACTGTGACTTTTTTGTGGAATGGGACTTTCAGAAATTTGTCTATCATATTGACGGTGCTGACGGTGCTATACCGGCTTTCAGCGGATTTCATCCCGCATCCTTTGGTGACACGTTTTATGCCTATATGCGAACCGATGCAGATGGCAGGCTGCTGGAATTGCGGGAAAAGCAATCCTTTACCGACAAAAGGCATGAAGAGCCTGCTTCTGCCGGAATTTACTATTTCAGAGAATTCAGCCTTTTCAGACATTATGCAGACCGCCTGATCAATTCTTCCAGCATGGAACTGCCCGAAGCTTATGTCAGTCTTGTGTTCAATGATATGGTCAATGACGGACTTAATGTCTGTGTGCCGGAAGTAACCAAATTCATTTGCCTTGGTACCCCCGGCGATTACGAACAATTCGTTTTCTGGGACAGATATTTCAAATTTCATGAGACGTCGCCCTCAAGGGTCCGGTCATCGGTGAAACAGGTTGCTCTTATCCCCATGGCAGGTCGGGGAAGCCGGTTTGTTGATTATGGTTACCGTGTTGCCAAGCCCATGATCCAGGTCGATGGGCAACCTATGGTAGCGCATGCAATCAATTCTCATCCGGTGCAGGATAAGTGGGTTTTTGTTGTGCGCAGTGAGGATGTCGAAAGGCATCGTGTGCATAGAATTTTCGATGAGCTGGAACTTGATTACAGCATTATTACTGTAGATCATACAACCTCAGGGCAGGCGGCGACGTGTTTGCTGGCCGCAGACGATATTGACGATGATGCTGAACTCTTTATCAGCTCATGTGACTATCGCACGCTTTTTGACCTGCAGACATGGCAACAAATTCGTAATGATAAATCCATTGACGGGGCTATCTGGACAACACGGGTGAAGGGTATTCCCGTTAAAAATCCTGAAGCTTTTGCTTATTGTGTTACCGGGGACGACACAGGTGTCATAGACAGGGTGGTAGAAAAGAAAACAATCAGTCCCCAGCCGAATCTGGACCCTCTTGTTATCGGCACTTTCTGGTTTCGCCGCGCAGCAGATTTCAAGCATGCCGCAAGGCTTCTGATTGACCGGAATATTACAGTCAATGGTGAACACTATGTCGGAACCTCGATTAACAATTTGCTCGAAATGGGTCAAAAATTCGTCATTTTTGATGTCGACCAGTGGATCAGCTTTGGCGACCCTTTCGAATTGGAAGTGCTTGAATACTGGCGTGAATATTTTGGCTGATGCCGCGAACATGTTACTGTTGAACCGTTTGCAAACCAGTTTTGAATTGCAAGCCAGCACAAGTTTCATTAATCATCTAAACAACGTTGAACAGTCAGGATGACGTATTTCTAGTAAAGCGGGACACGAATATCATGAAGTCAATTTCTGTTAATTCCCCAGCCGGGAATTCTATTTCCATCGGGAATGATGGCGAACTTGTACTGATAGCCGGGCCTTGTGCAATTGAATCCTATGATCATTGCATGACCATGGCCGATCTAATCGGCAAAGTTTGCGACAAGTATAACGTCAAATGGATTTTCAAGGCCTGTTATGACAAGGACTGCCGGTCTTCACCCACCAGCTTCCACGGTGTCGGGCTTGAAGAGGGGCTGGCCATTCTTGAACGGGTGCGGTCTGAAACCGGCCTGCCGGTGACCTCTGATTTCTCTGATCCGGCCTGGGGCAAGGCCACCGGTGAGGTTTGCGATTTTGTGCAGGTTCCGGCCTATCTCTGTCGCCAGCCCTCCATCCTGCGGGCGGCGGCATCAAGCGGTAAGCCTGTGCATCTCAAAAAGGGGCAGTTCATGAGCCCCTGGAACATGAAAAACTCCTGCCGCAAGCTTGAGGCCTTTGGCTGTGACCAGATCCTCCTGACCGACCGCGGAACCTTTTTTGGCTACAACATGCTGATCAACGACATGCGCGCTTTCCCCATCATGGCGGAAACCGGCTACCCGGTCTGTTATGATGCCACGCATTCGATCCAGATGCCGACCTCCATGGGCAATATCTCGGGTGGCCAGCGTGAATACATTCCTAACCTGACGCGTGCCGCCGCTGCCTGCGGCATTGATGCGATGTTCATGGAGGTTCATGACGACCCGCCCAATGCCCTCTCGGATGCCAATACCGTGCTGGATATCCGCTTTTTTGAGGTGGTGCTGGCGCAGGCCAAGACGATCCATGATGCTCGCCGCGAACTCAAGGCAAAATGGGGGGAAGACCATGTCCACCTGGACTGATATCAATGTTGGTGAGGTCATGATCAGTCTTGACCAGACCCCGAAAACCACATCCCGGACTCTGCTCAAGGTAGCGCTTGAGGTGATGGACAGCAAAAGGCTCGGCATCGTCTGCATCACCGGCGATGATGGCGGGTTGCAGGGCATTATCACCGATGGCGATATCCGCCGCATGCTGACCCGGGTGCAAAAACCTATCGCGGCCCTGTTGAGTGATGATGTCATCAATCACGCCATGACCAGCCCGACAACGGTAACAAAAGACATGAGCCTGAAAGAGGCTATTGGCATCATGGGGCAGAAACAGGTCTGGGATCTGCCCGTTGTCACCAGTGATGGAACCATTGAAGGGTTGTTGCACCTGCACCCAGCTATAAAGGCACTGATGAAAGATTTTTCAAATGATTGAAACCAGAATAGCAAACCGCCTGGCCCTGAAACAGAAATTTGCAAACCGTGAAAAAACCTTTGGCGGCTGGATTTCGTATCGTGAACCCGCGATTGCTGAAACCTTTGCCAAGGCCGGGTTTGATTTCATCGCCATCGAC
>PAFS01000009.1 GCA_002705325.1 Gammaproteobacteria bacterium
CTCGTTTCTGTGTTCTATTCTTGAAGCGGTGCTGCTTTCCATGACGCCTACGTTTGTAGAGCGATTGGCGCAAGACCGGCCCCGCGCAGGTGCCGTCGTGCAAAAAGTACGCAAGCGCATGGATGAATCACTGGCCAGTATTTTGATACTGAACACCTTTGCACACACCATGGGTGCGGCAGGTGTGGGTGCGCAGGCACTCAACGTCTTTGGCCCCGAAATGGAAACACTCGTAGCAGTGCTTCTCACGCTCGCCATTCTGTATTTCTCTGAAATCATCCCTAAGACAGTAGGTGCAATTTACTGGCGGAGTCTCGCCATACCAGCAGCACATGCCATTGTTTGGTTGGTGCGTCTTACCTACCCCTTGGTCTGGGTCTCCACTCGGCTGACCAAAATCATGGGAAACAAGGATATGAGCACCGTGACTCGCGAAGAAATTCTCGCACTCGCCTCGCTAGGTAAACGGCATGGCGCACTGATGTCACAGGAAAACGACTACCTCCAGAATATCCTGCGCATGCGATCAGTCACTACCGGAGATATTCTGACACCGAGAACAGTCGTTCATATGCTCGATGAAAACGCCACCGTGAACGACGCGTTGACCCTTGAGAAGTCTCGTCGCTTTTCCCGAATGCCGGTGTATATCGATTCTGTCGATACGGTCACGGGGCATGTACTACGGAGTGATTTGTACGAGGCTGAGCGAACCGGCGCAGGTGAGAGCACCATCGCATCACTGCGGCGTGACGTGGTCTATGTCTCGGATAAATTACCTGTCCATAAACTCATCAATCTCTTCATCACTCACCAAATGCATCTGTTTGTAGTCGAGGATAAATACGGTCAAACCGCAGGTGTAGTGACTTTGGAAGACGCTCTGGAAACACTGCTCGGTGCGGAAATTGTCGATGAGAGCGATTCCGTCGCCGACATGCAGGAACTGGCCAAGGAAAAGCACAGGGATCGGTTGGAAAGCGCGAGCTCTGATTAATTGAGCTTTCCGCCCGTAACTTGGGAGGCGCTTCAAAAAAATAAGCACCTAAGACCTTTTTTTGACGCATAAAAAAGCCCCATTAATGGAGCTTTTTCGTTAGATGATACGGAAGGGGCGACACACATAACAAAAAATCCCAATTAATTCATGTATTTATAAGCGTATCACACCTTGAATGAGACCAAAAATATACCGAAGGTATTATCATGTAGGTGCTGCCGCGCCCCTCATATTTAACCCCCGGGGGGCTTACCGCATTTGTCCGGTAGCAGTAGTTACCGGCTAGCAACGTCAGGGGCAACTCAAAAATTGAAATGGAGCGCTAGTAGGTTGCGACTTGCATTCAAATTGCAACGGAACAAGGGTAGATCGTCTAGAAAACTAAACGAAGGCTCTCATTTACGAGTCCAGTAGATACCGCAAAAATTCATCGAGGGTTACAACGGGTTGCAAGACAACAAAAACTTTTTAAATTATTGACCTTAGGTCTATTCTTACGGAAACGCTGCGTAAAAAAGAGTCGAGAGATATGGACACCGATATTTTCAGTCAAGAAACTAAAGTACTGGCAGATTTCAAAAAGATCAAAGATGACGGTACTTTTTCGCAGTCTGATTTTGATAGCCTGGTAGATCAATATAGCAAGCTGCTGAGAACGACCAAAAAGATAATCAAGCTCAGCGATAAGAACGAGCAACGGCTAAATCAGTTAAAGACGGAAGCGCAAGAGACCAATGAGCAACTGGAAGGCATGTCAGCTCAGTTATCCAAGTTTCTCAGTCCGCAGTTGTACAATTCAATTTTTTCTGGCTCTCGACACGGCACCAGGGTTAGCCGTCGGAAGAAGTTAACAGTTTTCTTCTCCGACCTGTGTGGTTTTACTAATTATGTTGAGAGTATGGAATCTGAGGATGTAACGGATCTACTCAATTTATATCTTGAGACGATGACTAACATCGCGCTAGATCATGGTGCAACTATCGATAAGTACATTGGTGACGGTATCATGCTTTTCTTTGGCGATCCGGAAACCCGAGGTGTAAAAGAAGACGCCATCCAGTGCGTCAATATGGCGATTGAGATGCTAAGTGCATTAGATAATTTGGCAGACGAGTGGGCCAAGTACGGATTGAGGGATCAGCTACAAATGAGAATCGGCATCGACACCGGGTTCGCCACTGTTGGCAACTTTGGCTGCGAGTCAAGGTTAGATTATACGGCAATCGGTGCCGCGGTTAACCGTGCCTCGAGATTGGAAACCGCCGCAGACAATGGATCGATTTACATATCTGAGGATACCTATAATCTTGTTAAGGACTCTATCGAAGCAGATGCACTTCCACCAATACACCTAAAAGGAATTGGGGAGTTTCAAGCTCGAAAAGTGATTGCGTCTAGGAGCACTAAATCAGTATCAATGGCATTAGGTGAGCGGAATGTATCTTTTGTTCTGGACAATTTGAGCACTGCAGAACTCGAATCAACAAAGCAGAGCCTGGCCAAAGCACTTAGCGATATCGGTGCTTTTCAAGATGAACGCTATCAAGAATGAAGCGAAGAAATAAAGCGCTCCATACTTTCGAACCACCAGTGGCGACGACTATCTAGATAGACACTCAGGTTACCCAACCACGATATACAAAGAGTGCACCAAACTCGTGCGCCTGAAAGTCAAACTCAAATTTTTTCACTCTTCGAGCCATCTCAATAAAGCCCAAACCTGCGCCGGCAGAATCCTCGGGTGGACCATCTTTCAAACGTTGACGGTAAAGCTTTCTCAACTCCTGTTGGTCCTTTACGGATAAATCCACCAGCGTTGACTCGAGTACATCTCTTTTAGACTCCGAGACCACATTAACGGCCTCTATAAGAAAGCAATCGTCATCAAGCGATATGGCGATAGTTCCGACACTATCACCAGTGGACTTTGTTTTCTGATGAGAATACCTAATTATATTTTGAGCTTGCTCGATGAAAACACCAAAAACTCTATTTGCAACCGCTTCTTCTGTTTCTTTGTCAGACAGTTGATGACGCACAGGATTTGCTATTGTAGTAAGTAAATCTTCGGTCATGGGCCCTGAGTAGCAGAACAGTGTTTGACGGTTTTGCATGAAGGTGTGTAACCCAACGGTGTCTTTATTTGGACTCATTACCGGGCTCTCCTCTAATCTACCTACGCAGTTTGTTCAACGTCGATTGGGACGAGCTCATAGGTGCAGCTCTCTAAATCTTCTTGAAAGTCCTCACCTGCCTCCAGCATAGTGTCGTCCTCGGTTCGATAACACCATTGGATTACGATCTCGCGACCAGCTTCTGCTGTTTCTTCGAGGTACTCAAAGAAATCAAAAAGAAACTTAGCCGATGAGCTATTGAAATAGTAGAGCTCAATCACAACTTTGAAGGTGCCAGTTTCCAGGCTTATAGACTCTTCTAAGGCATCTAAAACTGGTCCGGACCATTCAGATATGTTCTCTGGATAACACTCCCCTCGGATCGCGCAGGACCGCGAGGTTAATTCTACATAGGGCGTCCTTTGAGTTTGTTCAAAAATCATGCTTGCTCCTCACCAGCGAGAGATTCGCCTTCTAAGCTGTCTGACTCGTTAAACGAGAAAGCTAAAAGTGTTAAATCATCACGAAACGGCGCTTCACCTCGATACAAGTCAACGCTGTTCATTATTTTTTCCACTATGTATCGAGGGGACCTATCAGTAGCCTGCTGCAAAAGCTTCAAAACTCGTCGTCTTCCGAAGGCTATTGGTCGTTCCTCGGGGCTCATTACATCAGTTATACCGTCAGTAAGCATGACAAAAGAGCCACTCGGATCATTGATCTCGTGTGTCGAGAACTCGAATCCTTCTTTCACTCGAGTCGAACCGACGGATTTTCTATCGCCAACCATCTCTGTAGCGCCATCACTTTGCACCTGGAAGATAGAGGCCTTGGCGCCCGCAAATTCGAGTTTGCGACTACTGCGATAGTAGATGCAAACGCCACCGTCGAAGCCCTCTTCATTTGTGTTTTTCTGATCAGTCTTGCTCAATGTATCTTTCAGAAGACTGTTTACCTGAGACAGGTATTCCCCGGCGCTCTGATAATTGTCAGGCGTGATTGCCTTATCTAAATGACTTCGAGCGATGATTGATAAAAATGCTCCGGGAACACCATGTCCTGTGCAATCGACTACGGCTATATAAACCTTGTCTGGTAAGTCCTTGATGAAATAGATATCGCCGCCAACCAAATCTCGAGGACGCCATTCAACATTTATGTCGATATCACCCGGGTATGTTTTAGGCAGCAATGCGTTCTGAAGCTTCGCTGCATATCGGATGGAGCTATTAATCTCATCCTTAGCAACAACGAGCTCATGAGTTCGCGCATCAATAAGTGTAGCGACCTCATCTGACATCTTAGAGAACGCTTTGGACATGACCTCGATAGAAGCTCTTTCTTTCTCCTCATCAGTACCGGACGATAATGCTGTTCGCATGTCATCAATCTCGCGCATCAACATTGTCCTGGCATCGCCCTCGAGCTGCTCAGAAAGAGCCAACATTTTCTCAAACATTATCTCGTCGCGCTCATCTCTCCGTTTAGCGCGTTCTTTCCGCTGCTCCTCTGCGTCCACGCGTAGCAAACGAAATTCGTTAATAGCTCTTTGTAATCGACCCACCTCGTCGTTTTTTGAAGAAAACCAACCACGCTGTAATTTATGTTCACTGAGGTCGCCTTCACCCATCCGCTCCAGCGCGGAAATCGCTCCTAAAATACGGTTAAATGAGGTAGAGGTGACAGCGAACATAAGTGCAAGAATCAACATTGCGGTTCCACCGAAAATGAGCGTTGACTCCTCTTCAGACTTCTGTAACGTAGCGAGCAGTTCGCTTTGATCGTCAAATAGTAAGATCCTAAGTTCGCTCGCACGGATACTTTTGCTCAACGGAATAGACGAAATTCGAGCGCCGAGCGACTCATTAATATAGCTGTACTCGTAACTATCCGTGGCGCTGGCATACGACAAACTGTCGCGAATTAATAAAGTAAGATCTTCAGCTCGCTCCTCCTCATAGTAGTCTCCAACGGTCAGTGCTTCACCCCCGACAACTAACGCAGTTTGTATCTCAAAATTTTCTCCAAACACCTCAAGACTTTCTGTCACGTTTCGCCCAAGAACTATAATACCGACAGCCGACTCCGATTCATCTAGAAGGGCAAAAGACAACGTATCGTTAATTGATACCGGCTTTTCCTCGTCTAAGTCTGTAATTTGAACAATCCTTCTCGAAGATCCATTTTCCAAAGAGCGAACAAAGGCTCCGAAATTTAGGAAATAATCGGGCGAAGCTGATTCTGAGCAGGGGTCTACGCCGATCACGAATAGACTCGACTCACAGTAAAGTTGCAGCCCACGGTTGTCATAGGCTATTGCGAAAGTCAGCTGCTCGGATTCAATCGGACCCAAAAAAACGTGCGAGAGTAAATCGTAAATGCGGTCCCCGTCCTTCTCTTGGAACGCCAGAAACAAAGGGTTCCCAGGATCCCCATTAAAAAACGGATCCTCGGACGAGTAGTCCCAAAACTGTACGTTTTGCTCAGCACCATAGAGAGGGTCATATACATATAATTTATCGGTGAACTCAACGTCCATGTTGCTTATCCAGGCACTGCTGTGCGCTATTATGCTTTCTTGAGCACTGTAGTCGCGATTCGCAGAATTAAGTTCTTGTGCAGAGTAAAAACTGGCCCCGAATAGAGAAAGAATACCAATCATGATCAGGCCGATAAGTCTGGTTTTAATGTTCATGATGCCTATCTCTTTTAAATCTAACTTTCGAAGAAATGCCTTGCTCGAAGGATTTTCACTCCAGCCTAAACGGCATTCTCATGGTGATATCAGAAGCATAAACCGCTGAGCCGTCGAGGGTTGGAGGCTGAAATTTAAATTTCTTGATGTACTGGGTGGCCGCCTTATCGAAAACGAGGCGAGGTTTGGAATCAGTCACTCTGAGATCGACGAGCTCCCCTTCTTCGTTAACATCAAACGCCAATACAACAAACCCTTCTATACCCATCCGTTGAGCGCGACGCGGATATTTGAACGTCGGTCTTGACGAGATCATAACTTGCACTAACTCTCCTGAAGGGGCTTTACCCTCAACATAAGGCCCCCCTTGAGCGGCTGCGGTGCCGGGAAGAACCCAGAGTAAAGCTGATACTAATGTGGCTGATGTCAATCCGAAAAAAATCTTCATATTTAAGGCTCGCTTTTCTAATTTTTTATACGTCTTTTTTCCCCCTAACGCACAAAAAGACGCCGCCATTAACAGGACGCTAATTAACTTACCCGATACTGCACAAAATACATCAAAGGTGTACCATTCCAGATTATTGATTGCGCCACCACACATTCCAACAAATTTGGCTATTTTTCAAACATATTTGTAAGAATTTTTCTAATTTTCTGTGCATCACTGGATGCGCTACACAAGCCGCCTGCGGGGGTGACATTTGCAGCTTGCGATTTTAACAGAACAAGAAGACTTGATAACTCAGATCAAGGGCGATCCGGTAATAGCCTCTATACATCTGCGGTTAGCATCGAGTTTAGATCCGTCTCTGACATATCACACCAAGGAGCACTCCGATGACGTCACGGAGATGGCTATAGCTCTCGGAGCAACAGATCAATTAGATGAGCATAGTTTGCTGCTATTGGGTATTGCTGCCGCCTATCATGACGCGGGCTTTATTGAACACCGTACCGAACACGAGATCATCAGCGCTGATCTGGCAGAATATGCGATGAAAAGTGATGGGAGGTTTTCCCAAAACGACATAGAGCTGATACGTCGAATGATACTCGATACAAAATTGCAACCAGATGGACCATCGCACGCAATAAGTTCCAGGTTGTCTGCCTGGCTCGTCGATGCTGACTTGGCGAATTTGGGAAGATCCAACTTTCTTGAGCAAACCAGGTTACTGGCAAATGAATTGAACATTCCAATGAGTTTGATGCTAAACGAATCCTTGGCTCTAATGAATCGTCATCAGTGGCACAGTCGCGCAGGAGAGATGACCCTCGGGAAACAAAAAGATCTGAACAAAGCTACTGTACTGAGTATGATTGAAAGCACATGCTAAATATTCATAGTGCCAAAAATGAGGAGTGAGGTCAGCGCCTTGACTGATACCCGGACTGGACTGCCTCGCTAGCGGATAAAAAAACTAGGGTCAGAAATGAAAATTTCATTTAGCACTATTTTTGGACTATTACTGGGTTTTGGGGCCTTTATATTCGCCGTTTACGACGTCATTGGGTCTTTCCAAGGGGTTTTCTTATTCGGCAACGCAGCAGCCATAAGCGTGGTTTTAGGTGGGACAATAGCATCAACACTAATCTCCTACGAAGGGCGCTATGTCCGAAAGGCGCTTGGAACGCTAACGAAAGTATTCGTTCCAACAAGCGTCAATGCGGGTTCACTTTTTGGAACGGTTGAACTAGTCATCAAATGGGGAAAAGTGGGTGCGAGAGATGGCCTTCTTGCGCTGGAATCTGAATTCAAAAAAATAGACACCAAAGAGGACCCATTTTTAGCTCATTGCATACAGCTTTTCCTGGCAGGTTACGAAAAGGAAAACTTGAGACAAAAGCTCAACACCTTTATCAACAAGTCCTACGAGCGAAATATGGTTCAAGCCACCATCCTAAATACTATGGCAAACATATCACCCGGTTTCGGGATGATTGGGACCCTTGTTGGACTTGTTGCTATGTTAGCTAATTTGGATCCAAGCGATCCAAGTGGTTTAGGACAATCCCTCTCAGTAGCCTTGCTGACTACTCTTTACGGGACCATGTTCGCTCAACTTATATTCAAACCGGCCTCTCGGAAAGCCGAGCAAAAAGAGCAAATACAAAAATTCAAGAATCAGCTAATTGCTGACGGATTTTTACTTCTCCTGTCACGAGCCAACTCTGTCGAGATTCAAGACCACCTCAATAGCTACCTAGATCCGGCCATTCATTTTGACATCGCCAAGGGAAAATAGAACAGTAGCTACATGAGTGAAGAAGACGCCCCACCAATTTATGATTCCGACCCGAGTGAGGATACGAGCTGGTTAGTTACGTATGGCGACATGGTCACTTTGTTAATGGTGTTTTTTGTACTGATGTTTTCAGCATCAAAAATTAATGAGGAGAAGTATGACTTAGTGGCGCAAAGCATTAGCCAAGGCTTCGACTCTCCGGGTCCGGACGCTTCCACGAATCCAACTACAGCTGCATCTCAAACAGTCGAGTCACCTCTGGAGGAAGCAAAAGCTAAATTTGATGAACTTGTAATTGAACGAAACCTGCAAGGCGAGATGTCAGCCTCCTTGAGTCCCTATGGGCTGAAGATTGAACTTTCCAGTAACTCTTTATTTAATTCTGGGTCCGCCGATGTAAAGGGATCTATGCAGTCATCGTTGACTGATCTTAGCGGGATAATCCAAGGCCTAGGTGAAGAAGACTATATTGTAGAGGTTGAGGGACACACAGATAATGTTCCCATTAAGACTGCAAAATTCCCTTCAAATTGGGAATTGTCATCTTTGAGAGCTGTCAACGTTGCAAAATTATTTGAGTCTATGGGAGTGAAGAAGAGTCAACTTTCCGCAATCGCGTACGCAGACACGAGACCCAAGCTGCCAAACTTAGACTCTAAAGGAAGCGCCGTACCTGAAAATCAAGCCAAAAACCGTCGAGTAGTTGTTCATGTCAAGAGCCTCAACGAGATGAACGAGGCGAATAACGATTAAGGAAAGGTCCATAAATCCTTACTGGATTTCTTGTTGCAACTTAGTCGGTCCGGGTTTCTAATTCCCAATGGTTTCAACAGAGCCACCCTCAGCGTCATCACGCGACAAAGATAAAGCCAAGTCGTTTAAATGACTGGATGTTGCAGCGTCCCTTAATAGTCGCTGTGCTACGTCCGCCCCCTCTCGCAAACTTCTCGGGTCCGGCTTTTCTTCCAACAATATGGCTAACAGATCAGACGCTTCCTCTGTACCCTCAGCGATGTGAGAGCAGTATAACTCGGCCAACTGTGGAATGTAGGGCACATTGAGATTCCTATTGCGGTCATCGTCGCGCAAGGCCATTGAGGCTCTTCGAGCGAGTGCCTCAATAACAAACTTTGGGCAACTTAAAACATCAGCAGCCCGCGCTAGATCTACGTAATCGCGTACTAAAGATGCTTGCTCTGCCGCCAAGTCTAGTAGCTTCCTTGCTCTCTCAGTATCGCCCCGAGCTACCAGCAGTACATCCATGAGAGCAAAGCAACCGATAAAACTACAATCCTCCGTCTGGAATACCTGCCCCTCGCTTCTGCAAAGAAGATGAATACCCAACGCTTTGGATATAACAACGAGATAAGACTTTTGGGATTCGCTATAAAACTGCAACTCTTCAATCGGAATGACTTCATCGTTAATGACCACACTGGTAACAAGCTCCTTGGATTGGAGGTTCCCATCAAGAAGATCGATGTGCTCTGAATCGATAAAGGCAGTTACAAATTCCCCCCCCATTTCTGGGTCTGCATCACCAACCTCAAGTGTCGTTGCAGCCCTTCCACTGCGATGCTGAATTAGATACAGACCGAAATCTCGCGCATCAGCATCGAAAATCGAGACGCTGGCCTCACTCGGCCTCTTGACGCAATCAGACCCCTGGTCTGGGACCTCCTCCAAAACTATGCCCTTGATGCAATTAACAAGTGGTAATGGGTAAGTGCTTATCAACTCAGAGATTACAGAAGCGTCTCTCGGTAGAGCATCTGCTACTTCAAGGAGCAAGTCATTCGATATCTTGAGAACATTTATCAACACACCTTGTGGGCTTGACAGGAGCAATCTATCCTCGTCTCGGACAAACTGCAGAGACACGAGATCACCTTCTTGATTATTAGACAATTAATAAGCTCCTAATGCTTTTGATGCACCACCAATGCCCAACTTCGCAAGCAAAAATGGATAGTCGGCAACAGCGACGCATAAAACTCGCGTGGCATTTCTAGCAATTTTTTTACAGTAAACCAACTCAAAAGTTGTTTCGCCAGTAACAAAGAATAACTGAGCACTCCAGTGGCGGGGGCTAGCGGATCATGAATCTTTTCTCCACCAATTGGTTGCTTAAAATTCATGTCTGAAGTCCTGTAGATAAAGTGCATCGGGACATCTATTTGAAGTCGATCAAAAAAAAGGGAACAACAACTTAGCGTCATTGCCCCCTTTATAGATGGTGCGGAAGGGGGGACTTGAACCCCCACAGCCATAGGCCACTACCCCCTCAAGATAGCGTGTCTACCAATTCCACCACTTCCGCAA
>PAFS01000008.1 GCA_002705325.1 Gammaproteobacteria bacterium
CAGGAGCGGTTCGCGATACAGCAAAAAAAGCTAACCACGGTATTTGGCCGCAAGAGTCCGTGGATTTGCAAATCCAGATCAATGGCATTTGGTATCAGATCTCGAATGATGGTGCCCACCACGATGTCCATACACACGGTAATTGTTCATGGTCCGCGGTCTATGTCGTCGATGTAGATGCTAATGCAGACCGTGTAACGAATACGACCTATCACCGAATGAACGGCGTCACACGGTTTTATAGTCCCCTGTTTGAGCGGCTGGGTGGCGCTTACATGGACTATGGAAATGCATACCTCCAGAATGCCACGGTCGATTTCGATCCAACTCCAGGTCGTCTGCTGGTTTTTCCGTCCTGGCTCCCACATCAGGCGATGCCGTACGTTGGTGAGCGAGACCGAATAATTATCTCGTTTAACGCTTCTGTTCACCGGCAAGGCGTGTCAGATGAAATCGCTGGATACGCAGCCTCGTGATGGATAGTTCCGTATATCGCGACAGGGATCTTTTGAAGATCGGTGCTGCTTGGCTTGACGATGGTCAACCATTTGCATCGGCAACCGTCATTTCAACTTGGGGCTCAGCGCCGAGGGAGGTCGGAGCGTTCATGTTAGTGGACGGTGACGGTCAATTTTTAGGTTCAGTCTCGGGTGGCTGTGTTGAGAATGCGGTCGTTGAAAGCGCTCAGGCCTCAATGCGCGCGGGTGAAGCGCGTCTCGTTGAATTTGGTGTGTCTAATGACGACGTACTGTCTATTGGACTTGCATGTGGTGGTCAGATTCAGGTTTTGATCGAACCCTCGGTTGGTTCAGAACGGCATTGGATTGGTTATGCGTATCAAGCGGTACATGATCGCAATGTGTCGACTTTACTGCGTGAACTGGATGTGACAGATTTAGATCGACCGATCGTTGGATCGAAGTGGGTACAAGCGGGTCACGCCGATTTCGGGCGAAAAACTGGACTCGATATTGACCATTCAGTTTTTCTGCAAACGTTTCGCCCAGAACGTCGAGCAATAATCATCGGTGGTGTTCACATTGCGCAGGCTCTGGTGACTGGGCTTCAGTTGCTAGAGTTTGATGTGTTAGTCGTCGATCCTCGCGAAGTTTGGGCTAATGCGGAGCGGTTTCCGACGTGTACGATTATCAATCAATGGCCTGATGACGCCTTAACGGACATCAGGATTGATAGTGAAACTGCAATAATTGCATTGACCCATGATCCAAAGTTCGATGACCCAGCGTTGTTGTTGGCACTGAATTCATCTGCTTTTTATGTTGGTGCGTTAGGCGGTACTAAGTCGGCGAATTCGCGGCGACTGAGACTACTTGAGAATGGCCTCACTGATCTCGAGATTGATCGGCTCCAGTCACCGGTTGGTTTGTCGATTGGGGCGAAAGGCCCATCTGAGATCACTGTATCGATTCTAGCAGAGCTCATTTCAACGTATCGGAGTAATCGATGAAATTTAGTAGCCGTAAGGTTCAAAATGCCATAGGACATAAGCTCGCTCATTCCCATCTGGGAAAATCAAGGCGTATACCGAAGGCCTCCACTTTGTCAGAGTCTGATGCTCGGGATTTAATCGAAGCTGGTGTCGATTCAGTAGAAATCGTGATTGCGGAAGCCTTCGACGTCATTGAAGACATAGTTGCTGAGCGACTGATCGGGCAAATGGACTGGAAGAATTGTCGTGCGGAGCGGGCAAACGGGGGTCGGATCAATATCTATGCAACCTGCGATGGGCTGATTCATTTTGAGCGAGGGCAGGTCGATAGTTTCAACTCAATATCTGAAGAAATTACCTTGGCGACGGTCCTTCCTGATACGCCTGTACAAGCGGGCGATCACATTGCGACATTGAAGATCATTCCGTTCTATGTCCATGACAAATTTGTTGACGAGGCTGAGCGATTTCTCAAGTCAATGACAGTCTCGGTGATGACATGGCTGACTGATTTGAGAGTTGAATTGGTTCAATCCTATAACGAGACGATCACAACCAAAGTGCAGAAGAAAGGTTACCAAACACAGCGCGACCGCCTTGCCTTCTACGGTCTCACTGAGTTACCTCACTCGCTTGTCCAGCACGATGTAGTGCATATTGCGGAACAAATTCGTCACGCTTCTTCACGGGGAGTGGATCTAGTCATGGTCTTGGGAGCCTCAGCCATTTGTGATCGTCAAGACGTTGTCCCAGCTGCACTGACTTCGCTTGGTGGGCATGTTTCATATTTTGGTATGCCGGTCGACCCTGGAAATCTCATGATGGTGGGTCATTTGGACACAATGGTTGTCATTGGTATGCCGGGTTGTGTCAGATCACCAGCTTTCAATGGACTTGATTTGGTGCTGGACCGTTTGATGGTAGGCCTCAAACTAGACTCTCATCATATTCAAATGATGGGAGTTGGAGGCCTTCTTAAGGACCAACCGAATCGAACTATTCGAGAGACAACTTCTCGAAAATTACTTGATCTTTCTGCTTAAAAGACCGTATTGGATTTCCCGGGGGCTCTCAACGCATGCGCCAAGGTGTGCCAGGCGAGCATCACGCATTTCACGCGTGAGGGGTTAACTTGGATCGCTGCAAGCCCCTCGATCTGAGACCACGCGGATTCTAAATGGTCGGCCATTTCCGATTGATCACCGGTGGTGATGACGTTTCTTAGATGTGAGGCCAAAGCAGAGGCGTCAGACGACGAAAGTCCCGAGCAAACTTCGGTAACGATCGATGCAGACGCCTGCGATATGGGGCAACCACGGCCTAAGAAGGCAATTTTCTCGATGCTTGAAGAGCAACTTGAGAGTCTGATCTGGATAGTGATTTCGTCACCGCACAACGGGTTCTTTCCGTGACAAGTACAGGTCGCTTGTTCTAGTTGATACTTATTTCTCGGATGACTGGCATGATCCGAAATTAGTTCTTTTAGATGGTCTTGGTCCAATCCACTCTCCCAAACCCAGTACGCAGTCGGTCGGCATAGTTTACACGTCTTCTCAGTTGTGCCCAGTCGCTCTCTTGTGCTTGTCATCGTAGAAGATCACTCAGATTGGTAAAATACTCACTTCAATCCGGAATTATGAAAGACTTCCCGCTCGGCAGATGTTTTTTTACTTTTTTGGCCCGATCATCGGATCAATTTTATCCTCGAAAGCCTTTGCGTCTCGGGGGGGTTAGGTTTCTTGGATCATTACAGATTGTTCAAACGTTACGACGCGCAGGTAATCAGACCTTCGGGACGAGAACGCGTTCAAGTCAGCTGTCTATTTTTGGATGAATCTCAGTGAACTTATCGGGCGGTTGGGTTAAGTTAAAGAATTGTAAAAAGTAGAGCGAGAAGAATCGGTGAGGAAGCGCCGTTATATCCGTACATATACGGGAGTTCTTTTGACCGCGGGATTGCTCTCATTCACGTGGACAGACGGTTTTACTGTCACCCATGAGAATGTGGTCTTGGTCGATCCGAAAGGCCTGTTTTTTGTGCTTTTTTTTTCAATTATTTACTCCTTTATGGTAGATCAGGATCGCTCGATACATGCCCGCTCGATCGGTTTAGGTGCCATTTATGGTGGCCTTGTAGCTTTTCTGATTGGGGCTTTACTGACACTGAAGCTACCTGTCAAAGAACAAGCAGTCGCTTGGAACTACGCGATACTGCCGCTCTGCTACGGGATTCTTGGAAAGGTATTTGCGGATGCATTTGCCCGAGCGAGGGAGCCTGACAAACAAATGAAGTTGTTTTAGTTGACTCCTTGATTGAGTCCGCACGCCCTCAATTGATTAGATGTTTCAACTGAATCGAGGCTAGCCCTCGACAAACATCGTAGTGCACCGCCAGGATGCAAACCGATGTCCAAGCGGAGACGTTGTATTTCCAGTCACAACTACCTGATGATCAATGAGATTCGGTCGTGGTTTAAACTCCGGATATGTCGATGTCACAAAACTCGGCAGTTGAGTTTCGCACTCTCTGAGTGTCTCAAAGACATTGAGGCTTTGATGGGCGGTTGCGTGATTAATCGATACAACTGATTCGCCATCAGTTAACACCATGATGATCACAAATAATTCTTTAATCATTGGGCCCTCTAATTATCCAATGGTGACTATACTCAAAAGAACTGGTCTTTAATTAAATGTTGATATCGATGACTTGCCAAATCCTGATTGGTGATGAAATCGTCGCAGCAAAGTGTGAGCCTGAAGACTCTTTTCGGCAACTGATTAATCGACATCATCTGCTATTGTAGACGCCGGATTGAATCTGAAATGGTACGAGCCTTTGGCAAAGAAAGTAGGTGTTGATTGTGTTGTCATCGGCGGTGGTGCAGCGGGTTTTTTGCGCTGACGGCAGGCCAGCGTGGGCGAAAAGTGCTCGTGCTCGATAGCAGCGATAAGGTTGGCAAAAAGTCTGGTGTCTGGTGGCCGAGGTTATAACTTTACCAATCTGCATTTCGTGAAATCAGTATTGAGCTCATACACTCAGTGGGACTTCGTTACTTTAGTTGAGAAGCACGGAATCGCATACCACGAGTAGACACTCGGACAATTGTTTTGCGATAAGTCGTCGAAGCAGATTCTTGGGATGTTGCTCATCGAATGTGAGGAAGCCGGGGTAAAGATTCAAACGCACTGCCAAATCAAGTCTGTCGAGCAATTGAGCGATGGGTATTCCCTGCAAACCTCGCTCGGTGAATTTGGATGTCACAGCCTGGTGGTGGCGACTGGTGGGCTATCGGTCTCAACCGTGGGCGCGTTGGGGTTTGTTACGAGCTTGCCGAGCAATTCGGTATGGATGTGCTTGATCGATCGGCAGCGTTCGTCCCCTTAACTTTCAGCGATCAATGGAAATTTCTGTGCGAGCGTCTTGCTGGTTTGTCGACTGATGTTGTGATGGCGTCGTCGGGCCAGAGTTTCCGTGAGGGATCATTGTTTGCGCATCGGGGCTTGTCGGGGCCTGTGTCGCTACAAGTTTCGAGCTATTGGTCGCCAGGTCAGCTGATTACAATCAACTTGATGCCCGAATGTGATGCCAGTGGGTATCTATTAGATGCAAAAGGCCATCACGGTAATTTATTGGTGCGAACGGTACTCACACAATTATTGCCCAAGACGTTGGTTAACGAACTCGAAGGACTTTCGTGGTCAAGTTATGAAACGACGCCGTTAGCTGAGATTTCAGATGCAGTTCTGCGGAAGATTAGATTAAATCTTTCTGCGTGGAACTTGAGGTCTTCTGGTACCGAACAGCCGAGGTCACTCTACGCGGGGTGGATACGCGTCCATTTTCGCCAAAGACAAAGGAGTGCTCCGACCATCGAGGGCTGTATTTCGTCGGGCAGGTCGTCGATGTGACTGGTCACCTTGTGGGATATAACTTTCAGTGGGTTCGGTCGTCGGGGTATGCCGCGGGGTCTTTTGTCTAGTTGATGAGGGTTTAAAACGAGGTATTCGGCGCCATCACAAAGACACGTGACGGAGGTGTTTATGTTTGGTTTTTTAAAAACAGATCCGAAGAAGAAGCTGGATCAGGAATACAAGACACTGCTGGAGCAGGCGATGCATGCCCAGCGCAGCGGTGACATAAGAAAGTATTCTGAGCTTACAGAGCTGGCAGAAATGAAGAAGAAAGAGTTGGACCGACTTTAACGGTAAAGGCGAAGAGCGGCGTTTGGAGCCGCTCTTCATGCGGTAGGTTTAGATCGTCTTTTCGTTGAGTAGACTTGCGACCTCGCCGACGGTCATGCCTTTGTAGTCGCCTTTGCCGGCGAGCTGTTGAGCGACGAGATAATTTATTCTGAGCTGCTGACCCAGAACAATTCCGTCGAAGATGGGCTTCAATGTTGTGACGACCTGACGGCGAACAGCTACACAGAAATTACATGATGTTTCAAACGCAACGCTTGTGGCTTGCATGACTGACATTTATGGCTCCTTTTGAGAGATTGTTACATTAAGTAACTATACTAAGGTCTATTATAGTGCGATGCAATAGATAATCATTAGGGACCGCAAAAAATGTGTTTCAATAATACTCAGGTGGGGCAACCGTGACGCCATCAATCCGGTGTCTATTGATGGCATCAGAGATAAATTCCGCTTGCTTGAGGTCCTCGACGAAGCTAGTGAGAAACGCAGTGGCTTCGGGGCCACGTGTTTTCGGGAGTCCCATTGCCTGCCTTATAATCATAAACGGAGCGTCCAATATCTGAAGCTCAGTGTGGCGCCTCTTGTCGATCTCAAGCTGTTGTGTGATTCCTGCCGCGACGTCGTAATGTCCGTCGAAGAATACATTGACCACGTCGGCCGACGTCGGTGCATGGATGATGGTCGCATTTTGTAGCGTCCGGGACAGGTATAAGTCGTAGGCGCTACCTTTTCCGACGACAATCGTTTGATTTTCCCGATCGACCTGGCTCAACTCAGTGATCCCTGAACCACCTCGGACAGAATAGCTGCCGGTAATCAGCACGTAGGGTGCTGTAAAATTAATCTTTTCGCCGCGCTTTGGATCGACCGCGAAGAAGCCGACATCGGCTTCCTCAGACTCCACGGCGTTGACTGATTTCCCTGCAGCATCAAAGACCACGAGTTCTAACTCTACCTCTAGTCGTCTCGCCAACTCAGTTGCGAGATCGACTGATATTCCGAAGGGCACTCCTGTTTGGTTCGACCGGTTTGCTAGGAGGGGGTTACCTAGATTAATCGATGCCCTCAACCTTTCCGTTGGTGTAAATGCTTTTTTGACGTTTGATGGGATCATTTGTTGGTGTCCGACTACAGGCTCTGGTTTAGGTAGCTCGTAATTTAGTCCAAATAATACACGGAGATCTGATAGATTCCGGAATGTATCCACATGTGACGGATGTACCCTACTACAACGGAGGAATCTATGAGCAATATTCGAAAATTTGAGAGGAGAGGAGAGGAGTCGCCGATTTTGGTTGGCTAAAGTCGAGACGACTCATTGTCGATCAACCAGGATGTTCTCCTCTACAAGATCAACCCTGACCAGCTCCCGACATGGGTTAAGCTTGATCCTCATCGTTGCCAGTTTCTTGAGGTAGGAGAGGGTATGTGCTCTGTCGACGGACAAATACTTCAGGCAGGTGTCATGGTGTATGATAAAGATGAATCCCAGGTCACACGATCGGTGGCATGGGAGGTGAGCTTCTCTATTTCGATTTACCGGGATAAAGTGTCAAGAGATTTGCTTTTAAAAAGGAACTAGCCGTGGCCGAAAAGATAACGGTAGACGGACGCTGCCACTGTGGCTCTATCGAGGTCACTGCCCAGGTGGATCCCGGTATGGTGGTGGCGTGCCATTGTACTGACTGTCAGATGATAGGTGGTGGACCCTATCGTGCGGTTGCGACTAGTGATGCAGAGGACTTCAGCATCACGGGGACTCCGAGTGAGTACATCAAGGTAGCCGAGAGCGGCAACAGACGGATTCAGGCATTCTGTGGTGACTGTGGTACACAGCTGTACGCATGTGATGAGAACAAGCAGCGGTTCAATATTCGGACCGGATTCCTGAATCAGTCAGCGGTGCTGGTACCGAAAAAGCATATTTTTGCGTCGTCGGCGCTCCACTGGGTCACGGACATTGGGGACAAACCTTGTTTTGAAAAGGGCCCCGGGAGTGCATTATGCCAGTTGAAGCAGTAGCGACGCTCCATCATTTTTTGTAGTACTATCTTGCCATGACACCATGGATTGTTGTTGCTGGCGCTTTGTTCTCCAATTCCTGGGTGTTGGCGCCCAAGAATTGATTGGTAGTCTCGAGGTGATTCATCACGATTGATTGCGCCCAGTTTGCTTTTGATAATGGTTTCACAAACGATTCAATGAAGGACTTCCCTAACCGAGACATGCTCTTTCTAGCGAGTCAGGCAATTGGGCGTGAGTTTGGAAATCGGAACGCGCTGGCTAATTAGTCCGGTCGACACATTCAAAATGGTTTTCGAGATCGATTGATGGGTTCGCTCGTCGCAAAGTCATCTCGGCGCCCGACAGATTGGAATCGGATCCTCTCAATTCAGATTCAACAATTTAAAACATTTGATAAGACAACGGCTCGACAACGCATTATTGACGATATTTATGCGTGTTTAGCCGAACGACTGAAAGCTGCAAACATACTCTCTCGTGGTTTGGTCGAGCTTGGTTTGATCTTTCAGTCGGGTGGTTTGATTGATCTCCAATATCTGCAGGTTGATGAAGATGCGCGAGCGGTCCAGCATGAGATTTCGAAAGCGTTTTATGACATTGGGCCCTTGAAAAAGATTAAACGGAATGAGGAGCAGCGCTTGAGTGTGCCTGATCTCTGTCGTTTTACGGTTCGCGTGAATTGCTGACAGGATGTCGAGATCTGATTGTAAAACTTGTGTAACTACTGTTTACTATGTCGATCTACCTCAAGATGAGGTGCGAAATAATAAGAAAAATGAGAATAAGAAAAAGCAGTCACGGAGTACTGCGGGCGTCGCCGTCTGGTGCGCCCTTTTTAAATCCCCGCTCGAGCCATAATCGTATAGGTCTCAAGAGATAGGAGGATATCGAAATAGTGCCTGTGTCAGGGCCGCAATCATGACCATAACAAAAAATGCGACCAGTGCGGCAACGCCGCCCGCCCAAATCATACCGAGCTTCGGCCTGAAGAACTGAAATACGTATTGGCCCACAAATCCTCCGAGGCCGCAAATCACAATTGCATAAATTAATCCTAGCGGGTCTGACATGGCTTATCGGCCTCTTGATAGATGCTTAATTCGGATCATGTGTCCATCGGTAACACGGTGGGGTAGGCCCTTTGTTGCGCTCGTTAGATAGCGATTGCTCGTAAGCATGCGCTGTGAGACCAACGCTTCTGGAAAGACAAAATAGGCCGCGAGCTAAGGTTGCTGGGACGCCCAGTGCACCATAAATCGCAGCCGTTGCTCCGTCGATATTCATCGCAATTCGCTTTCCTTTTCGACGTTCAATCGCGTCTTGGATTCCTTCTGCGATATCCGCGAAACGAGGATCAATCGTGGGATCATCTTGCGCACACTGTCGAAGTAGTTCCATTAATGGGCGTGCTCTTGGGTCTTCGGGTTTATGGAAACGATGTCCGAAACCTGGAACAAAGGCTGTCTTTTGAATGGATTTATCAAGTGTATGATCGATTGCATTCTCGAGAGATTGATCTGAATTTCCATCAAGGATCGACTGATAAAGCTCCAAGGCCTGTTCGCCGGCACCACCATGAACGTCACCAAGCATATTGACACCGGAAGCAATGGCATTATTGATTCCAACACCGCAGGTTATCGCCATCCGACTGGCCGCGATTGAGGGTGCCTGAGGCCCGTGATCAACCGATGCGACCAATGCAGCATCAAGAAGACGCGTTTGTGCAGTTGACGGAGTTTCGCCCATGGTCATGAGCCATATCATTTGCGTAAAGGAATGAGATTGAATTAACGCTTCGATTGGTTGGTTCCTGAATTCGATTTGCCCGGGTTCCATCCGAATAATTTTCGTTGTCCACCAATCAGCCACATCATTCATCGAATGGATCCCCCATTTTTTAATTCCTGAATTCGATTTGCATCGTATCCTAGTTCTTCGAGAATCGAAGCAGTTGATTCTCCGAGTGTTTCTACTCGAGATGCCGGCTTTAGTCGTTTCTGATTGAGCAGAAAGCCATTGGTAACCACGTCGATCTGTTGCGCTGGATGAGTTTGGTCGAGTGTATGCGTGAATTCGCGTTCATTGACCTGGCCAAGGGCGAGCGCCTCTTTCACGGTCAGTACAGGACCTGCAGGTATATTTGCTGAATTCAG
>PAFS01000012.1 GCA_002705325.1 Gammaproteobacteria bacterium
ACCTACCCGAATCCAACGCGAGGCACGCCGAACGGATTCCTATTTGGTCTTGCTCCAGGTGGGGTTTACCTTGCCATCACGTGTTACCACTGATGCGGTGCGCTCTTACCGCACCCTTTCACCCTTACCGACAGTGTCGGCGGTCTGCTCTCTGCTGCACTTTCCGTAGGCTCACGCCCCCCAGGGATTACCTGGCACCTTGCCTCGAGGAGCCCGGACTTTCCTCTCCTGTCAAACAGCAGCGATTGCCTGGCTAACTCGCGCGCAGTGTCTATGCTCCGGGCTCGTCAGTCAATTGGCGGTACAAGATTCGTTTCGATACTCCAGTGAGCTCAGACGCCAATGCGGCCGCTTTTGAGGGTGGTAATGCACGAGCAAGTACACGAAGAATCCGCTCCGCATCAACACTCGATTGGGTTCGATCAGCACTCGCAGGCCCCACCAGTACAACAAATTCTCCTCGGATCCGATCAGGATTAGCCGCAAACCAGTCCGCGCACTGTCCCGCAGCGACACGAATCAGTTGTTCATGGATTTTTGTAAGCTCTCGAGCAAATACAACTTTTCGTCCATAAGCTGTCCGATCCAGTCGTTCTGCAAAGTCCACAATACGGTGTGGGGCTTCGTAGAAAATCAACGTCCCGTCGTAAGATAGCGCGCGTTCAAGCTCTTGCTCACGCGCACTCGATTTGGTTGATAGAAAGCCAAAAAAATGGGATGGCGCGGCTGGAAAACCACTCACTGACAGCGCTGCTGTCAACGCAGAGGGACCCGGAACAGGAATCACCTGAAATCCTTTTTCAACGACTCTTTCAACAAGCAAACGTCCCGGATCGCTAATCCCGGGGGTCCCAGCATCTGAAATAAGGGCTAACGATTGGCCTGAATCGAGTGACTCGATGACTCGATCCGCTTTCCCCGCTTCAGAATGAGCATTCATTGAGACCATCCGAGTCGAGACATTGACAAATTTTAAAATCTGGCCACTCACTCGAGTATCTTCCGCTAAAATCACATCGACACGATCCAAGATATCTATCGCTCTCTGAGAGAGATCAGTCCATTGGCCAATCGGCATTGCGACAACATAAAGCGCTGATGGTAAAGTGATGGCTTGATCATTTTGCGACACTGTAGGGATCCATTTGTTGTTACTCGTCAAGCCTGCACGAAAACCCACGATGAGAACAAGCGCTTTAGTCGGTCTGGTGTTCATCGCCGGATGTCAGCAACAGGTGAAGCCCCCAATGGTCGAGATCCCTCGCGCGGAGCAAACGACGAAAGCACCTGAACCGTCTGTTGAGCCCCACGAACAACTGCGAATCGATGTATTGCCAAAGCAAATCGATTGGAACCGCGGTTCCCGTGAGATTGGGCGAACCGAGGTATCGCCGACGGGTCGCAACAGCACCCAATCAACGCGTGACGATTTCCAAACACCTCAACAAGAAGGCGTGATCTCACTTAATCCATCAACGACGATTGAACCGAACGAACCAGGATCTTCAGAAGCAATTGCACTGGCGGTCATACCCTCGATCAAGCCGATCGATGAAACACCAGCAATCGCAGCGCAACCAGCGACGTCGACTGACATTCGCCAACCAGAATCAGATCGTGAAGTCATAACAACCGAGCGGCCTGATCAGAACCAGCTTACAGTCGATGACTCAGTGAGGACAGTAGCCGACAAGTTGGCCGAAAATGAGCCTGAACTGGCGATACTGACAATCAACGCGATCAACTCAAAATCACTCTCGAGTACTCAGCGAGCTGAAGTCCTTCGGATGAAAGGAGAGGCATACCGACAACTGAATATGTCGATTGCCGCCCTTCGTTTCGATGCGGAGCGTTTGCGATATCTCGATGATCAGACACTCAGCACGGCCGCACGCAATATCCTTGAAGCGCTGGCCGACCTACCCGATCGTTTACGACAGGATTTGAGTGCTGGAACTGATCCATTAGCGGGCCTGGCCCACGCATTATCCTTGCGAATGGCTCCGTCCGAAGACGCAATATGGCAATGGCTTCGAAAGTACCGGACTCACCCACTGCTTCGCGCGGAACTTCCTGAGTACAGTTTCCTCACCAGCGTCAATCCACCTAAGGACTTCCATGTCACTGTATTACTCCCGCTTTCCGGGGATCTTGGAAACGCTGGACGCGCAATCCGTGATGGCATACTCTATGAACACCAACAGCAGCAATCTGACTTCGGCGTTGCACTGCGGATCCTTGACACAGAAAAACTATCGAACGCAGATATGATTGCGATTGGACAATCCGCAGAGACAGAGTTCATCATCGGCCCGCTGCAAAAAGATAAGGTGGTCGAATTACTTGAGTCAAAGCCACGCGTACCTGTTCTCGCACTGAATCGTGTCCAAGCAGATGCGCTGGATCTATCAACGCCGTTTTACACTCTCAGCCTCGCGATCGAGGATGACGCGCAATCGACGATCAATCATGTCGCGCGTGAGGTGGATCAGCCTCGGGTTTTAGTGTTCCATCCCGATTCACCGCTCGGTGAGCGTGCGGCAAATGCCATTCAGAGCCAACTCACAGCGGTTGGCGGCACGTCTGGCGGTCAATTCGCTCTCGATAGCAAAAAACCTGAAACAGCAATCACTGCAGCGTTTGGGGTCACAGATAGCGATAATAGGCGCCGACAATTATCGAAAGCATTAGGTTTACGCCTCGAACATACCACCAGAATTCGACAAGATATGACTGCGGTCGTTGTCCATACAGATCCAAAAAGAGCGCAACAAATTCGTCCCCTTCTTGATTTCTATTATCTGGATGAGACTCCCGTTTACCTTATCGGTGCCTATCGGCCTGACATCAACGAGATTGCTGAAGATCTTCGAAATAGCCAGTTAATGGTCACCCCCTGGGACCTCGGAACAGACGAAAAACAAATGCTGGCAGATCGAACAAATGCCCAAGGCGTCTTTGGCTCGCTGGTTGGTATTGGCATTGATGCAGTCCGCATGGCCATGCAACTCGGGTTTGGTGGCTCGACCTCGATCCGAGGACAAACCGGATATCTAACGCTGGGTCCTGACTCAATGATCCATCGTCAACTATCAACAATTCGAATTACCAATACCGAACAAGTCATAGCGACCGACTGGGAGCCTGCGCCCTCACTGCTAGACTCGGAGTTGCTTCATGCGAACTGACGAGATTATGGAAGAACGGATCGCGATGCGGATTGCCAAAGCGACTGACGCGTTACAGCAAAGTTTCGAACTTGCGCCACGGTTGGTGACTGCTGCCACTCAACTCACCAATTGTATTTTGAATGATGGGAAAATCCTGGTCATCGGATCTGGCTCGTCTGCTGCAATCGGTCAAATCTTTGCAACACATCTGATGCATCGATTTGAACGAGACCGGCCTGGGCTTCCGGCAATTGCCTTGAATGCCGATGCGATCACCATGAGCTCCCTCGCTGATGAATCCCGTTCAGAAAAGTATTCGCGACAAGTCAAAGCGCTCGGAAAAGCCGGTGATAGCATGCTGATCGTTTCAGCCACCGGTACACGCTCAAGTTTGGTTCAGTCGGTGATTGCGGCTCACGAGCTCGAATTACCGGTGATTGCCTTAACTGGCGGTGGTGGTGGTGAAATTGCACCATTACTCAATTACGGAGACATAGAGATTCGAGTAAACTCTGATCATCCCATCACAGTTCGCGAACAGCATTTGATGCTCGTGCATTGCCTAAGCGAATTAATTGATCTACAAATATTTGGCTAACTCAAGGAGTTGATGATGCGTTTACCTTTGATCCTGGCAATTCTCACGCTTGGTCTTTTAACGGGCTGTGCGACAGTCATCGATTCAACCACAGCAGAGCCGATTTCGGATAGCCGAGGCAGTCGGACAGCTGGGCAATTTATCGATGATGAAACAGCTGAAGTGACGATTGCAGTGAATCTTAAAAAGGCGTCACCTGAGCTTAAAGTCAGCAACATCAATGTTAAAGTCTACAATGGGGTGGTGTTAATTGCGGGACAGGTTCCGTCTGAGGATGCACGACAGATCGCTGAAAAAGTGACTTCACAACATCGCGGTGTCGTCCGTGTGATTAATCAGCTCGAGATCGCAGGAAAAGCGACGATTATTTCCGAAATCAATGACCTCACCATTTCAACACAAGTCAAAGCGCTCGTTCTCAAAGACCTGGGACGCAACGTGTATCAGAGAACCTTGATCACAACCGAAAACAGTGTGGTCTATGTGATGGGTTTTGTTTCGAGAACCGAAGCTGCTGCGCTTGAGAATGTCGTGAGTTCAGTGCGAGGGGTGAAACGAATCGTTCGTGTATTCGAGTATATCGATTAGTCGTCTGATTTCACGATTCGTAATGCGGGCCGCTCGCGCTTGGGCGGCTCAGATTCCGCAGGAACTTCATCCTGAGCGGGCTCAAAGGTCGGCGCAGAGACATCGGTGTTGGGTAATTCAGGCACCCCACCTGGCTCCCGACCGAACGCCATTCCAAGACCTGATTCCTTCCCATAAATCGCAGTAATTGCACCGTAGGGTAAAACCAAGTTGGTTGGGACCCCACTGAACCGTGTCTGGAACATTAAGCCGAAGTCTGACGTATTCCAGGCATTCAAAGCCCTCGGCGCAAGATTGAGAACAATTTGGCCATCCTTCACGTGCGATTCCGGCACTTCCACACCTGGGTAGAAGCAGTCAACAACCACATAAGGATCTTCGCCCCCGTCGACTATCCAGTCATAAAGAGCACGGATCAAATATGAGCGCGAGGAACCGAGGGCCATAATTTAAGAACGCGGCATTTCCCGTTCGGCCTCAGACAGACTCGCCTGGAACGCATCCCGGTTGAACATACGATATTGATAATCTTGCAGTCCACGGGTTTGCTTCGGGGGTAATTCGACACCCAAATGTGGTAGTCGCCATAAAATCGGCGCGACAGTGCAATCAACAAGTGAAAACTCCTCGCTCATGAAATATGGCATTTCCTCAAAGATTGGAGCGACAGCGACCAATTGCTCTTTCAGCTCTTTAGCTGCTGATGGTGAGCGCTTGTTATTGCGCTTGGCAGCTTCGATCGTTCGGATCAATGGCGTCCACTCTTTCTCAATCCGGTGCAAAAACATCCGCGCATTGGCGCGCGCCACCGGATAGACAGGCAGTAACGGTGGATGCGGAAAGCGTTCATCAAGATACTCCATCATTGTGTTGGGTTCGTACAACACCAAATCACGATCTAGCAATGTTGGGAGATTGTTATACGGATTAATCTCTGACACTTCCTCTGGAATGTCATCCGCATCGCAATCATCGATATCCACGGTGACTCCCTTTTCCGCCAGCACGATCCGTACACGATGGGACATGTGATCCGTTGGATCCGAGAAAAAGGTCATGGTTGAGCGTTTCGTCACGAGTGACATAAATATTTCAATCTCCGTAAACAGACAAAACAGCCGGCGTGAGCCGGCTGTTCGTAGAACTTAGGCTTGGTTGTGCTTAATGCACGTCTTTCCAGTATTCACGCTTCAGTAAGTAAGCAAATACAAAGAAGATCATGATAAACAACAGCACGTATATTCCCATGTCGTGGGCTTTCGCTTTCGAAGGCTCTCCAACATATTCCAAGAAGTTTACCAGATCGTAGATCAACCTATCGTATTCAGCTGGTGTCAACTGTCCGGAGCCTTCAACAACTTCTAGAATTCCGCACTGATTTTCAGTGAGTGGCTGTCCCGAAATTGAATCTGTTTGCACCGTTCCGTTCACACGAATCGGCGCTTCCTTACAGACTGTGCGCTGGACACCCTGAAGCGGCTCCAGTACGTGCGGCATCCCAACTTTCGGGAATACTTTGTTGTTAACACCCAGTGGACGCGATGGATCGACATAGAATGTCTTTAGATACGTGTAGATCCAGTCTGGTGAGCGCTTCCGAGCGACGAGTGTTAAATCAGGGGGCGGTGCGCCGAACCACTCAGCAGCTCCTTTCGATGGCATGGCAATCGTCCCTAAATCACCAATCTTCTGATCCGTAGGCACGATGGATTGGACCATGATGTCAGTGTCAATTCCCAAATCCATCGCGGTCCGTTCATAGCGCTGATACTCAAGCGAATGACACCCCATACAGTAATGACTATAGGTCGCCAAGCCACGCTGCAACGACACTTTGTCACTATAATCGGGTTGAATCGACTCAAGCGGGTATCCTGGACCACCAGCTGCAACAGCTGCGGTCGACATCCATGAAAAGACCAAGGCCGCTACCAATTTCATTTCGTCACCCTCGCTGGAACAGGCTTCGTCGACTCCCATCGGGTGTACCAAGGCATAGCAAGGAAGAATAGGAAGTAGATCGCAGTCCCTAACTGAGCCAACGCTGTTCGCACTGGTGTAGATGGCAACGCACCTAGAATACCCAACATCACAAAGGCGATTGCAAACAACACCAACATGATCTTCGACAAATTGCCTTTGTAACGAATTGAACGGACCGCGCTCCGATCAAGCCATGGCAGAACAAACAAAATCGCAATGGCAGCACCCATGACTACGACACCCCAGAACTTGGCATCAAGACCAAACATTGGGAACGTGATCGCGCGAAGCATCGCGTAGAACGGAGTGAAATACCAAACAGGCGCGATGTGCTCTGGTGTCTTCAATGGGTTCGCTGGTTCGAAATTTGCGTACTCAATAAAGTACCCGCCCATCTCAGGGAAAAAGAAAATCACCACTGAGAACACAAACAAAAACACCGCAAGACCAGTAACGTCTTTCACCGTGTAATACGGGTGGAAGGCAATTCCATCGAGTGGTTTACCATTCCCGTCTTTATTGTCTTTTATGTCAATGCCGTCTGGGTTGTTCGAGCCAACTTCATGCAACGCCAAAATATGAAGTACCACAAGGCCAGCAATGACCAATGGTAACGCAACGACATGCAATGCGAAGAAACGATTCAGCGTGATTCCACTGATGAGATAGTCACCACGTACCCACTGCGCCAAATCTGCACCAATCACAGGAATCGCAGAGAACAATGACACAATCACCTGTGCACCCCAGTATGACATTTGCCCCCAAGGCAGCAGATAACCCATGAATGCTTCGGCCATCAACAGCAAGTAGATTGACATACCAAAGATCCAGATCAGCTCACGCGGCTTCTGATACGAGCCGTACATGATGCCTCGCAGCATGTGCAGATAGACAACGACGAAGAAGGCAGACGCACCAGTCGAGTGCATATAGCGAATTAACCATCCCATCTCCACATCACGCATGATGTATTCGACAGAGGCAAATGCACCCTCGGCGCTCGGCTCATAGCTCATGGTCAGCCAAATACCTGTGAGGATTTGATTCACCAACACCACTAGTGCGAGTGAGCCGAAGAAATACCAAACGTTGAAGTTTTTAGGCGCCCAATATTGCGCAATGTGTGTATTCCAAGCATCCATAATCGATAAACGCTGGTCAACCCATCCGACCAACCCTGTAGCTTCAGTTTTACGCAAACCCATTACGCATCCTCCTCATCAACACCAATGATCAGCACGTTGTCACTCTCGTAAGAGTGTGGCGGTACGAGTAAGTTCGTCGGCGCAGGGACCGCTTTGTAAACGCGTCCGGCTAAGTCAAACTTTGAACCGTGGCAT